>CAYRLD010000303.1:2559-3626 GCA_964424925.1 uncultured Planctomycetales bacterium | reverse complement strand
GTGACCGATACGGATGGAACGATGTTTACGGTCGATCTGGGCCAAGAAGATGATGTGACCCTTGGGGATGTGATGGAGGAGGCGAATGCGATTGCCCCCACTGGCCTAACTTTTCGGATCAATGATACCGGGGATGGGCTTCTTGTCTCCTCCTCTACTGGGGGAACCAGCCTTCTTCGGATTCAAGAGATCGATTCAGGAAGAACGGCATCGGACCTCAATATTGAAGGAACGTCGGAATCGGGGAATCCGGAGATTAATGGTAGCTTTGAACATGAGGTCAATATTTCAGCAGGCTCAACGCTCCAAGATGTGGCTCAGGCGATTAACTCTGCGCATCTCGGCGTTCAGGCGATGGTGGTCAATGATGGGTCACCCACCAATCCGTATCGTATTTCCCTTATCAGTACTCGTGCGGGTCAGAATGGAAGGTTGGTGGTCGATTCAGACTTAGAAGGGTTGTCTTTCGCCACCTCGGCCGAAGCTCAAAATTCCGTACTTCTATATGGGTCCAACAGTAGTTCCGGCGATCCGATTCTCATTAGTAAGTCGGATAATTACATCACCGATATCGTCCAGGGAATGTCGATGGAACTTCTTTCGACAAGTTCTTCTCCGGTGACAGTGACCGTTTCCCGTGACCTTGAAAACATTGAGAGTCAGGCGAGTGCTCTTGCCGAGAAATATAATGAGGTCATCCAGAAATTCAGGGAACTGACCTATTTCGATCCGGCGACCTATACGACGGGACCTCTCTTTGGGGATCCGACGGTTCGAAGAATCGAATCGGAGATGGGAGGGATGGTAACTCTCCCTGTAGAGGGAATTCCGAGTTCTCAACTCAATACCTTAACCTCGATCGGTTTTACAACGACCGGGGAAGGGGCGTTGATGCTCGACGGGTCAAAATTTGCTTCGGCTCTCCAGACAAATTTCGATGAAGTGGTATCGGTCTTCACCAAACAGAAACCGATCCAGTTGAATACAAACTTGTCCGAACTCTCCAACGGGATCGGGATTACCTCTACGGGTGGGGAAGATTTCACCATCATGGCGCGAAATGGGAC
>CAYRLD010000303.1:0-2459 GCA_964424925.1 uncultured Planctomycetales bacterium | reverse complement strand
TTTGAGGTTCAGGCGGTCGATAATGCTCCCGCAGCGGCGCAATTGAAGATCCTTCAAAAGCTCGATTTGGGGAAAAATAGCCTGGCGGGGGGGCTTCTGAACCTCGATGGGGACCCTGGTGTCGCCGCACGGATGGTCGAAAAACTCGATTATTTTACTCGAATTGGGGACGGGTTAATCTCAACTCGAACGGATAGTTTGGACGATACTATAGATAGTGTCAATCAGACGATTGAACGGATCGAGAAGCGAGTCGAGAATGAGGAGACCCGATTGGTGAGAGAATTTGCCCGATTGGAAATAATTATGGCAGAGTCCCAGCAGACGATGTCCAATATACAGAGCTCTCTTCTTGCGTTTGTTAGTTCGATGAAGACGAAATAACGTAGATGAATAATCCTGCAAAAAAGTACCAGGAAAACCATATTCTTACGGCGCCCAAAGAGCAGCTTCTTCTTATGCTGGTCGATGGGGCGATTCGCTTCACCGAGCAGGGAAAGGCGTTTATGCTCGAGGAGAAGTTCGAGGAGAGCTGTAAGAAGTTTATCCGGGCCCAAAGGATCATGATCGAACTGATCACCTCTCTGGATGAATCCGCACTCGAACCCGATCTATATAGTAACCTGGTGAGCCTCTATTACTTTGTCTACCGGCGGCTTGTGGAAGTGAACATGTCGAAGGCAGAAAAAACGGTCGATGAGGCGCTGAAGATTCTCAAACATATCCAGGAAACCTGGGTCATGGCGGTTGAGAAGATGCACAAGGAACAGCACCCTGAGGCGAGTCTCGTTGAAAAGGCGCAACGCCAAATTAATGCTCAGGCTGCAGGGGAGCCCCCTCCGGAAAATCCTTCTGTCGATTTCAGTACGTAAGCCCGATTCCCCTTAGGGTAGATTGGGGAGAAGGCTCCAGATGTGATTCCGCCCGCGCCTTCGGGAAACAAAGTAGATCCTCCCGTCGACACTCCAGGTGGGCATCCAGTCGGCAGACTCTGATGTCGTTAGCCGGATCGGAAGGCTTCCATTTCCATGAATGATCCAGAGATCATCCGCCTCATTTAGCAGATCTTTTCGGGCGACGCTTTTTCCTACCGTGGCAAAAACGATTCGATCACCGTTTGGTGACCAGGAGGGATTGATCGCGGCCCACTTTTCCCCGGAGTGAACCATGGATAGTTCTGTGACTCGATCATTCTCAATTCGAAGAGTCCAGATCGATCCGAACCATCGATCTCGGTGGCGCATTCTTTGGAAAACGATCCGGTTATCCCGCGGGTTCCATTCGGGCAGAAGCCCGTCCATCCCTTCAAAAACATGGGTCTTTCCGGTTGTCAGGTCGGACATCTTGAGGACCCACGTCCCACTGCCGAATTGATCGGTGCTGCAATAGATGAGGCGTGTGCCATCAGGTGACCAACTGGGATGGAGATCTTCGGTCCCTTCTCCGCTGATACGAATCCAATCATCCGGGGCTTTTCGGTAGTCTTTGACGACGAAGATGTCCCACTCTCCATGGTAGTTGGAACTGAAGGCGATCATTCCCGGATTCTTCGGGTGAAGGTCGGGAAAACGTTCGTCAGAATTGCGACGGGTGATCCGTGTAAGAACATTTCCCCCGATCTGCTTTCCATAAAGGTCGTGGTCTCGACTCCAGGCGGTTGTTGCGAAGACGAGTGATTTTCCATCCGGAGAGATGTCTGGATCCTTATCATCTCCGGTTGTTGAGGAGGTATGGCGGGTAATCGCGAGTTCGCCATCAGGCCGATCTCCTCCCGGCGAAACCACAGGGGTGGAGCAGGCGATAAGAAAAAGTAGGAAAACAGAAATATACCGCATGAAGACCTCTCTCTATCCTTATATGTTTTATCGGCGAAACAGGATTTCGTCCACAGCTACATTTGATTCTCCCTCTTTTCCTTTGGTGAATCTCGAGGAGGGACTATGATTATGGAAAAGGAGTGAGGGAGAAGAGGGATTTTTGGGAATGATTCAGAGCTATTTTGAAAAGAACCGAAAAGCGTTGGAGGAAAAGAATCCCTCCCTTTGCGCTCTTGTTTCTCAGAGTAAACTCTCTCTTCCCCCCTTTCCCACACCCTCAGGGTTCCCCACCTGTCGCATCCGAGGCGAAAATGGAGAGTTGGTTCTCCTTCACAGTGATCAGGATCCTGTGGCAGAAGTGAGCGAGGCTTTCCAGTTAAACGGACAGGATGCGGTTCTTCTTCTTGGTTTCGGGTTGGGCTATACCGCTCTGCATGCAGTGAGAGAACTAAGTTCGTGGACATGGATAACAATAGTAGAGCCTGATCCCTGTATCCTTCGGGCGGCTATGGAGTATGTCGATTTAACCCCCCTCTTTTCTCACCAACGAGTTGCCTTTTTTGTCGGGCAGGAGGGTGCCCAGTTACAGGAACATCTTCGGGTTTGGTTCAATAAATCTGAGGTAGATGATGTTACACAGTT
>CAYRLD010000302.1:0-3631 GCA_964424925.1 uncultured Planctomycetales bacterium | reverse complement strand
AGGCGCTTCTTTAATGGAAACCGTCTTGAATTTTTCCCAGTTTTTCAACGGATGATTCGCGACATCCCAGAACCGTTCCAGAAGACTCTTCGCTCGGGTGTCTGGAGGAGGTCTGTTTTGAAGAAATTCGGCAACCGATTCGCCAGGGGTCGCCGCTTTCGTCGGATTGACAGTCATCACACTCTTAAAAGATTCGAACAGTTTTGAGAGTGCGGCTTCTGAAGGCTGGCCTTTTTGAGGAGTATAGCTCTTCAACTCCGTCTTCCAGTCCGCCTCAAAAGAGGACCAGTTCCGAGTCCCATCCAGAAGGTCAACCAGGCCCGCTTTCTGGGCAGTTGCCGTAAAGGTTGGGAACTGCCCCTCTAAGAAGAGGTAGAGGGATTGAGGCTTATTCTGTTTCGCCAAACCCCATGCTCCCTGCTTGAGGTAGTCCGGGTTCTCAAGATCTTGCGCAACCAAGGGCAATGCGACCCAGAGAAAGAGAAAGGATACCGACATGAGTTGTTTGAGCTTTGACATTTCCGTCATCCTTTGAATGGAGGTATAACACCTCGCCCCTGAAAAATGGAGATGGACCAATGCCTCTCCGAGCTTTGTGGTCTTGACGGGATATGTGCAGAAGGAAAGGAGGGGGATTAGGATCTTCTGAAATTTTTCTAAAGGATCCCGAAGGCGACAGCGAGAAGGGCGATGGCGAGAGCCCCTTTTCCCCAAAGGGAAACTTCTTCCCGAAGGGTCCGGGTAAAAATATCCCGCTTTTTTCGAATTATATTCAGGTCTCTCATAAGAGACAATGTGTCAAAAAGGGAAAAAAGTTTTCGAAATTCTGATTTATTCGTGGGATTTTCGCAGAAATTCCCGGCACCTCTTGATATTACCGGCGAGTTTCCTTTTTAGATCCGGGGACCTTGCCGACGCATCTTCAAAATCACGTAACGCATTGCGAAAATCATCGACTCCCTCCTCCCCCGTTTTTACTAAATATTTTGCACGTCCATAGTAGGTATATCCACGAAGCCACGGACCGACATGATTGTTCGGTTCGAGTTCTATTCCCCGACTAAGATCCGCCTCCGCCTCGGCCCAAATAGGCAGGGGATCCCCCTTGCTCATCTCGACCACATACTCTGCAATATGATTCAAAAGTCCCCCTCGACGAATAAACCCGGACCCCCAAGAGGGAAGGAGAGAGATCACGCGGGCGTAATCGTCCCTGGCTTCCTCCCAGACCGGAATCGGATTTCTCCGGTCCTTTTTCAGAAACTTTCCATAATGGGTAAGGCAGAACGCCTTCCAATACCACGCTTCCACCAGATTCTCATTCTGTGCGATCGCTTTGCGAAAATTATCGAGAGACTGTCCATAAAACAGATCGTGCTTCGGATTTCCTATTAGAAATCCATTTGCCGCGTCAAGGTAAAGCTTTCCGCGGAGAATCCGCACGTCGATTCGATCTGGATCCAACTGGAAGGCCACTTCCAGATCCGATATGGCGGACTCAAAATCAGAGTCTCGATGCAAATACAAAGTCATATTCCCATGAGCCAAACCTCGGCTGATCCAGACCTCGACCCATCCCGGTCGGTCCAGAACCACCTGGTCCAGGTCAGAGATCCCCGCTGCAAACCTATCCATACAATCCTGGAAATATTTACTTTCCAGAGTAGTTCCCTCCGGGGCCCGTGAAAGGAGAAAATTTGTCAGTTCAACATAAGCCTGCCCCCTCTCCAACCGGGTTTCTGAGGTCGGTCTCCGGGAGAGCGCTTCCGTAAAGTCGTCGATCGCCAAAGCGAAGTGTTCCCCCGAATCTTCCCCTGTAACCTCTAACTCTTTAGCCCAGAGGATGTAGGTAAAGCCCCTTCCCTCAAGATGGGGAACATACCCCTTGTCGACCTTGATTCCCTGGGTCCACCATTGAATCGACTCTTTAAAATTTTCGGCCTCCATTTCAAGCGTGGCCAGAGCCTCGTACGCTTCTTCAAGAACCTCTTTTGTATTCACCCCTAAGAGGAGAGCTTCCCGCGCGCCCGTAAAATCCCCGGTAATCCATAACCAGAGTCCCCGGGCACAAGCGATTCGACCCTCCGAAATCGCTCCTGGATTCTCAAGAACAAGTGATTCAAGATCACGAAGTCTTTCTTCCAATCGTTCTCGTTTCTTTTGGACATCCAACGGAATAGAAGCCTCGGGCTGGCGCGAGATCCCAATAATCTTGTTAAGAAGAGACTTCCTTCTTCCAGCCCCGGTCGCTTCCCGGAAGGCCTCCTGGTACCCTTGAATCTCAAGAATGACCCGCTCGTAATGAGCGGATGCGTAGCCTGGGTCGAACTTGATCGCAAGATTCTGTTCCCGAAGGGCTTCCTTCGGTTCCATTCCTGCCCGATACATCCGCCCCAAAATATAATGAGGTTCTGCCAGGTTCGGGAACTCTGAGATCACCTCATCACACGCCTTTTTCACCGATTCCCGATACTCATCCACCCCTTCGGTACTTCCGGCCCGGCGGATCTTAAGCATCGCAGAAAGAAGCATGCTGGTCTTTTCCCGGAGAAGAGAAAGGCGAGCCTCTTCCGCAGCCACTCTTTTTCGCTCCTCCTCTACCGTCCTGGATCTCTCCGCCAAAAGTTTCGGAATCATAAATCCAAGAACAGCCGCGACAACCAGAACGCCCGCGGCACCAACACCAAATATTGCCTTTCGTTTGGCAACCTTTCGACCGATGCGGGTAACCATACCGGGGGAACGAGCTTCTATCGGATCCCCCGCCAGAAAGCGGGCCAGATCTTCCGCAAAGGCGAGAGCACTCTCATACCGGTCCGCCTGTTTCTTTTCGAGAGCCTTCAGACAGATAACCGAAAGATCTCCATGAATATTCTTCTTCTTTGTCTGGGGTTTCGGCGGATCTTCTTCGAGAATCTTTTTGTAGATCGCCGCAGGAGTGTCCGCATCAAAAGGCAATATTCCGCCGGTGATGATCTCATACATCATGACACCCAATGCATATACATCGGTTAGAGGGCTTATTTCCCGCGTCTTCCCCCCCGCCTGTTCGGGCGACATGTACATGGGCGTCCCCATAACCGCCCCGGAAACCGTCAATTTCGTCAAGCCATCTATATCCTTAGCGAGACCAAAATCCATGACGATCGGTGCCCCTTTTTGATCAATCAGGATATTCTCCGGCTTGAGATCCCGATGAACAACTCCACGAGTATGAGCGTAATGAATCGCCCTCGAAACCTTCTCAAGAATAAGAAGTCTCTCTCGAAGAGGAATATCCCGATTTTTCTTCTGATAACGACCCAGGGTGAGGCCTTCGATGTAATCCATGCTGATATAGTGCATCGGTTCCCCAGAAGAGAGGGAACAGGTGGCGACTTCATGAACCGCAATGATATTCGGATGACGAAGACGAGCCGCGAGAGCGGCTTCTCGATGGAGTCGACTCACCCCCTTACGATTGGACGTCTGTCCTTTGAAAACTTTTAATGCGACCGTACGTTCAAGATCGGGATCTTCGGCTTCATAGATGACCCCCATCCCCCCTTCCCCGATCTTTTTGCGAATCTGATACTTTCCGATTCGAGCCCCGGAAGGAATACCCTCCCCGGCCACAATAGCAATATCTACC
>CAYRLD010000301.1:0-3633 GCA_964424925.1 uncultured Planctomycetales bacterium | reverse complement strand
ATCAGCAGAATTGATCAAGATGAAGTTTTATCCTCTTCAGTATGCCGACGCGGATGATGTTGCTACGGCGATTAAGGAAGTCTTTGCGGAAGGGGATTCGAATAATTCGGGCCAACAATCTCCCTGGTGGATGGGCCGCGGCCGACAACAACAAAAACCGGATGATCCCGTTGCTTCTTCACGGGAAGTGAAGGCGGTCGCAGATGTCAGAACGAATGCGGTGATTGTGGCCGCGAGCGAACGTAATTTCGAAATGATCGATGACCTGGTACGAAGCCTCGATCGACAAATTTCGGACATGCTTATCGTGAAGGTGTACGAACTACAGAATGCCGATGCCGACGGGATGGCCAAAATTCTGCAGGATATTTTCCGTCCTCAAGTAAACGCAACTCGCTCCGCAGGACGAACTCAACAGAGCGGAGGCGGGGGGCGTGGAGGCCGGTTTATGCAGATGATGGGGAATTCTGGAAACTCTAGCTCCAGTCTTTCTCCAAACGAAGAGATCGAAATCACAAGCGATGAACGTACCAATGCCGTGATCGTCAAAGCCTCCCCCGAGTACATTAAGATCATGGATGAGGTGGTCAATCGACTCGATCATAATCCGACAGAAAGCACGAGCACGTATGTACTTCCCCTTCGGTTTGCGGATGCCCCTGATATTGCAGAAGTAATTCGGGATCTTCTTCAAGGTTCCGGAAGCAGCTCCAACAGGAGCACCACCAGAAACAGTAGTTCGAATTCAACTCGAAACTCCGGAAATCGAAATTCAGGGAATCGCAATAGTGGAGGAAATCGGGGAGGAAACCTCGGGCCCCTAGAGCAAGAAGAGGATTTCCAGGATCCTGTGGAAGAAGAAAGTTCCCGACGAGGAGTCGAAGGCGATGTCGATGTGCAAGCGGATGAAGATACGAATGCACTAGTCATCCGGACCTCTCCTCGAAATTTCGAAGCGATCCAGAACATCGTGAATAACCTGGATCGACTTCGACCGCAGGTTTTGATCAAGGTGCTCATTGCGGATGTAACTCTCGACGATACGATGAAATTTGGGGTAGAAGGTCGGTGGGAGAATCAGTTGTCCGTTGGGGATGCAGACCCAGGAACCTACGGATTTGATACCAATTTCTCCTCTATTGCCACGGAAGGGTTCACCTATACTCTCACCGGGGATGAGTTTGGTGGCACACTGAATATGTATGCGCAGGAAGGAAAACTGAAGATCCTTGCAACCCCTCGCATTCTTGTTCTCGATAATCAAACGGCGAACATCAATATTGGGAAACAAGTTCCGATCGTGAGCAATACGACTGTAAACTCTCTCGGAAATACGGTGAATACGGTTCGTTATGAGGACGTGGGCATTATTCTTGAGGTCACGCCGCATATTAATCCGGATGGGTTGGTAACGATGGAAGTAAAACCAGAGGTCTCTGATATCGCCCCGAGCACAGAAAGTGTCAATATCACCGAAGGGGTTACCTCTCCCACATTCCTGATAAATTCTGCGGAAACAACCGTTGCGGTTCACAATGGACAAACGGTCGTTATCGGTGGATTGATTCGGGAAGTGGTGGACGAAACGAAAACCAAAGTACCGATTTTGGGGGACATCCCTCTTCTGGGTTGGTTATTCCGGTACACGGAAGAGAATGTGAACCGCCGGGAGTTGATGATTTTCTTAACTCCATATGTGGCGTATACGATTGCAGAACTGGAAGAGTTGAGCGACGTGGAAAAAGCGAAGCTCAAGATTATAGATCAAAAAGACATTGAATCGGAGAGCGACAAGTGGCTCGACAAAGTTCGGTATTAATCTTTCTGTTTATTCTTGGATGTGCTTCATCGGAAACGAAGCTTGATCCCCAGTTGGCAAAAGAATATTTCCTGGAAGGGGTGAAAGCGAAAGAAGAGAAGCGGTATGAAGATGCCATTGAGGTGCTCACGGAGTCCCTTAGATACCACCCAACGTACGCACAAGCCTATTACCATAGGGCTCTGGCTTCGTTGAAGATGCGGAAAGGGGAAGGGGTTTCTATTCCGACGCGGAAACTTATCGATGCCGCCTTTCGCGACTTTACCTCCGCTATTAATGCGAGCCCGACATTTTCGGATGCCTATTTTTCCCGGGCGATGATCTTTTTGAGTCGGGCCCGATATCGGGAAGCGGTAGCGGATCTTCTTGTCTGTTGCCGGTATAGCCCCCGGGATGTAGAACCGCATCTTATCCTTGCTCAAATTTATGAAACCCGGTTTGAGGGGAAAATAGGTCTCGCTATGAATCACTACGAGCAATATGCCGAATTGGGCGGGACTGATGAGAAAGCCCTTGCGAAAGCCGAAGCGTGGAAGTCGTTACAGAAAGAACCGGTAAAAGAAAAACCTGTTTCTCAGGATGATGAAAATCGTGCCCGGGAACTGCATGAAGAGTTTAAGCTCCTTTTTGCGGAAGAAAAGGAAGAGGCGGCCATTGAAGCGATCGGTGAATTGGTCGAAAAATATAAGCACACCCGTTATTTCAAGGGACGGGAAGTGGCCCTTACCGCATTGTATCGGTCCCTGAAAGGCACGAGCGACAAACCGTAGATGAAGTTTGTTTTGTTATTGCTGATCTTCTCACCTCAAGAAGATCCTCTTCTTGAGCAAGAACGTCGTCGTATCGCTGCAAAAACAGTTCTTGGGGATGAAGAAAAAGCGGAGTATCGATCGATTCACTTCCCTAAACAGCGAACGCCCAAAAAAACATATAGCTTTGCTCTTCTCCCGCTCTCTTTTTCCAAGCAAGGTCCCTTCTCTTCCGAACCTCTCTTCTGGGCGGAGATCCGGGATTACTATTTACAAGAATCAAACGGTCTTTTTCGATTTTCCATAACGCAATATCCTGAAACGCGATCAAAGCACTCTTGGAAACTTGTCAGCAACACCCTCATTCGATCGGAAGAAGAAACTGAAATTTTGGGGAACGTTTTACGAAAGTGGATCTCCACTTCAGGGCAAGGTGTTTTGGCCCTTCACGATGGGGTTGTTTTTTATGCTTCTGGGCCTATGGGCGCCCGCGGGGGGGCTTTATGGCCTCATCAAGGTATTCTTTCGATTAATCAAATCCGGGTTCCTTATGTTGTTCTTCCGACCGAAGGGGGGAAACATCGGGTAGGGATCGCTTCTCATGAACTAGGGCACCTTCTTGGTTTGAAAGACCGGTACAAAATGAAGCATTCTTGTCTCATGGGGACCGGGTATGAAAAAACTCCCCCCGCTTCTTTTTGCACATTCTGCCAGGAAGATCTTGGTTGGATGAAGTCGGGGCTTGTAAACATAGAGGAGTCAAAAAAAATTGTTTTGCACGAACGAGACATTCTTCGTGTACCGGTGAATCCAGGACAAACGGAATATATGGTTCTCTCCGCGCGGGAAGGGAAGTTGTCGATTTGGAGAGAGAGTCGAGGGAAGTACCGGGAATATATAGGCCTATTCCCGAGCGATTTTCGAGATCGATGCACCCCCTTTTCGAGGCCCGGTTTTGTGGGAACCTCGGTAGGCAGTCGAGACTTTTGGGTAACAGACATCCGCTCGGATCAAGGATCGATCTGGTTTTCCCTTTCTCATCAAGGAAAGACGACGCCGCTAGAG
>CAYRLD010000300.1:0-3636 GCA_964424925.1 uncultured Planctomycetales bacterium | reverse complement strand
CGCTCGAAAATATCCCTCTTTTGTAACGTGGTAAAAGATTCGGTGATCGCCGAACAGGATGTCGAATTCTCGATCTATGAAATCCCTATTATGCTCCAGCAAGAGAATGTAGATGAATTGGTCGTAGATAAACTGGGATTAAAATCGAAACCAGCGGACTTAACCGAATGGAAAAACCTTCTTGAAGTCGTAAAGAACCCTCAGCACGAGGTCACCATCGGGGTGATCGGGAAATATCTCGAGTTACAAGACGCCTATAAATCGATCTATGAATCCCTCTCCCATGCAGGGTTTGCAAACAGGGCAAAAGTCCATATCAAGAAGATCAGTGCCGAAGATGTGGAAAAAGAAGGCATGGAAAAACATGGAAAAGGAATATCAGGAATTGTTGTTCCCGGTGGTTTCGGTTCCCGGGGGATTGAAGGAAAAATCCTTGCGGCACAATGGGCTCGGGAGAACAAAGTCCCCTACTACGGTCTCTGTCTTGGAATGCAGATCGCCTGCCTTGAGTTTGCCCGGAATGTCCTGAATATCAAAGGGGCGACCAGCGCTGAATTCGAAGGAGAGGCCAAAGAACAGGTCATTCACATGATGGAGCATCAAAAAGGAGTAAAGGTAAAGGGGGGAACGATGCGACTCGGTTCCTACCCGTGCACCCTTGTGGAAGGCTCTCGAGCGGGCCGTGCCTATCCCACAAAAGATATCAAAGAGAGACACCGCCACCGGTATGAATTCAACAATCAATACCGGGACCAATTTACCCAGAATGGTATGAAATTTACCGGAATCTATCCGGACGAGAATCTTGTGGAGATCGTTGAACTCGATAATCATCCCTGGTACGTCGGGGTACAGTTTCATCCCGAATTCAAATCGAAGCCGACTGATCCGCACCCCCTGTTTCGTGATTTTATCAAGGCTGCATTAGAACACGCCCGACCTAAGTCGAGAGCGGTAGAGGTGAAGGTATGACAGAGATTCAGAAAAAGAAGGTAGACGAAGACTGGAAACGCCAGGCCAGCAACGAGAAAGAAGCCGAATCAAAAAAGTTTGAGGAAGAAGCGACGACAGGGGCGCCCTACGAGGGGCAAATGAACTTTAACAGCGTCGTCTCCATGTTCGCCACCCAGGCGATGCTCTTTCTCGGAGCGATCCCAGATCCTCAAACGGGTCAAACGCGTCTCGACCTGGAACAGGCTCGGATTCCGATCGATGTTCTTGAGATGCTTCAGGTGAAAACGAAGGGGAATCTCACTGTGCAAGAAGCGGAACAACTCAAGAAAGTTCTATCTGATCTTCAGATGGCGTTTGTTCAGGTATCCCAACAAGCGCAGGCGCCCCCCCCTCAGGAAGCCCCCCCTACTGAATGACGTAGAATTTCAGTGCGCCCCAGACGGCGAGCGTAACCACCAGAATGACCGCCCACGGAAGAAAAGTCGCTTGAGGAGCGACTTTTCTTGAGGTCTTCTTTTCGTCATTGGTCCCGTAGAGAACGGCCGCAGGATTGAGTTCTTCCATCTCATCCGGAGCCGGACCTTGATAAAGATCCGCTTCTTTCGCCACCGGACGATCATCGTCCGCAAACCCGATCTCATCCGATACGGGAGCAGGAGCCGCCGGTTTTACCGGAACGGGTGTTGCGCCGGATGGTTTTTTCGGCTTCCCCCCCGGAACCCGGACCGCTTCTCCGCAGTTCTTACACCGGAGCTTTTTTCCTGCCGAATCGTCTGGAGTCTTGTATCGTTTCCCACAATTGCAGGCGAATGAAATAGGCATGCGACAAGTATAGGGACCCGTCCAAACGGGTGCAAGAAGTCACGTTGACCATTCGGGGTCAAGAACGATAGAATCCCCGCGATATGAATCGATTTCCGGCGATCTTATTTGATCTGGATGGGGTTCTCGTCGAAACATACGAGGCCTGGTTTCATCTTCTCAACTCGGCGGCCTCTCATTGGGGGTTCCCCCCGATCACAACGGAGATCTACAAAGATATCTGGGGTCAGGGAATCCAGGCCGATGCAGACCGCTTCTTTCACGGGAAAAGTGTTCCCGAAGTGGAAACCTTTTATCGTGAACATTTCCAAGACCACCAAGATCATATGATCACCTTCCCAGAAGGCCCTGAAATCTTTGATCTTCTTCGGAAACAGAATCGGGGAATCGCAATCATCACCAATACAGCAAGGCAGCAAGCGGTAGACGTACTTCAAATCGCGGGCCTGAAGCCAGATATCCTCGTCGGAGGAACGGATGTCCCCCACTCGAAACCGGCCCCCGACATGATCTATAAGGCGTGTGAGGAATTGAACGTCACCCCAAAAGAAGTAATGGTCTTAGGAGACTCTCGATATGATCGGGAAGCCGCCCGTGCGGCAGGAACCTACTTTGTCGGAATGAAAACCGAGGGAGACGATACCGTTCAGAACCTTTCTGAATTCAAAAAAAGGTTCGTCTCCATTCCTTGACGAAACATCGGCCCCATTTGGTAAACTATATCTATTAATGACCAAGGAAGGCTTCCATCCGACCTGGGCAAACTGGTCCGATGAGCAACTCCTCGAAACACGAATGAAGGATCTGAATATTCAGATCCAAGGAACGCTCGTCGAAAAGTGCATCTCCACTCTTGGGGATGAACTAGGAGCCCGCGGTATCCACTTTCGTCCCCACTGTTACCTCGGAGACGAATGGTTCTCCCCGGATGAAGTCCCAGCAATCTGCATCCCCTTCTATCTCGCACACCCTCGTTTAATGAAACTTGAGATGACGATGATGCTCGAAGTGGAGGGAGGGGAGGGCCCTTCCCCACATAAGGATGCGATGCGGTTTCTCCGTCATGAATGTGGCCACGCCCTCGTTCATGCCTACCTTCTTCTGCGGCGACGGGACTGGGTAAGAACATTCGGATCGCCCAAAATGGAATTTAAAGACTACTACCGATACCAACCCTACAGCCGAAACTATGTCCGCCACCTCGAAAACTGGTACGCGCAAAGTCATCCCGAAGAAGATTTCTGCGAAACCTTTGCCGTCTGGCTCGATCCGGACTCCGACTGGGAAACACGATATCGGGGATGGCCTGTCATACGGAAATTGGAATATGTAGAGCGATTGATGCAGGGGTTAGCGGGAAAAGAGCAGAAGGTAACCGAAATTGAGACCCCGGCGAATGTCCGCACCTCCCGGAAAAAATTAACCACACACTACACACAAAGGCTGAAACTGTACGCCGAAGACGATCCGGGACTTTTTGATCTCGACCTGGGAACCCTGTTTCTCCCCAGAGATAAAGTTTCCCATTCCAACAAAGCGTCCCGGTATCTTCGTCGGGAGGGAAAGAAACTTTTGAAAGTGGTCTCCCGATGGACCCGCGAACGAAGATATATTATTCAAAGCCTTGTCCGAAGACTCGCCACACGGTGTGATGAACTGGATCTTCATGTTCCGGACAATGAAGAGATGGTTCGAGTCGAACTTGCCTCTTACCTTTCTGCTCTGGCAACCCATCACCTCTTTACCGGGAGGTTTAAGACCAAGGTATGAAGAAACCGCTAAAAGTCCTGCTCGCTTTCGATTTCCCGGTCCCCCCCCCGGAAGATGGTAATTTTCGCAGAGAATTGAATCCCGAAGACT
>CAYRLD010000299.1:0-3645 GCA_964424925.1 uncultured Planctomycetales bacterium | reverse complement strand
GCTTCGGGAGTATCGCTATTTTCGAGGATCAGTTTCCGGCGGTCGAAGACCCCCACCACGAGTTTTTCGAGTTCGATCTCAAATTCTTTGAATCCGAGGACGAGGGCCATTTCGGCATCTTCGGACAACTTTCCTTTGGAGACTCCCTTCTGCTTGTCGAGTTCACTCCGAAGTTCGGTCAGCTCGATATCGAGTGATTCTTTCGTTTCTGCGAGCTGGTTTTTCGCTTCAGAAGTCTTTTTGAATTCGGTGAGAAGCTCGTTGAACTCTTCTTTTGATTCTTTTTCAAGGGTTTCGGGGGCTACGCCGGAAGAGACCGCACGATGTTTTTGGATGGTGTTCTGGACAGATTGATTGACCAGTTCATCAATTTTTCGTTTGGAAAGAAGGGAGAGGTATTTCGTTCCCTTTTTGACCAGTTGGTCGACACGGATGCGGGTAGACGCTTGCTTAATCATGCCTCGGACGTCAATTCGATCGTCGCCCTGGCCTTTTTTTTCGGCTACATCATCAGCCGGAATGTCTTGTTTGGCTTCTTCAGACATGAAACCCTTGCAACCCTTCTCCGTTCCTTGGCATACAACAGATGTGACTACGACAGCGCGATATCCTATCGGAACCCATATGGGGAGTCAAGTGCGGTTTTTATGGGAATAGAGAGGGCTTTTCGGCCGAAAAGAGCGTTTCCCCTATTGTGCCTTGAAGTTGATTTCTATGAGGTAAAGCTGGGTTCCCGCTTCGCTCACCTGGCCCTCGATCCAGGTCTGATTCGGATTGGTCAGGGGGGATGTGTAGTTTACGACAAGGTAGGTATGCGGGTCCGTTCGTACATTGGAGGGGCAAGAAGGGGGGCCCGATATATCCTAGTCGCCGCCCTTTTTGAGAATATTGAGAGCCGAACCCGCCTTGAACCAGGCAATCTGGTCTTCGGTCAACGTATGCTTCAATTGAATCTCATCTTCCGTTCCATCGGAATGGTGAAGCAAGCATTCGACGGAGGCTCCTGGACTGAGATTATGTAGACCACGGACGGAAATTTCATCGTCTTGACGTACTTTTTCGTAGTCGACAACGTCTGCAAAGGTGAGCGGCAGGATCCCTTGCTTCTTCAGGTTCGTTTCATGAATCCGAGCGAAACTGCGAACAATGACGGCGGCGGCTCCAAGGAACCGGGGGGACATCGCCGCATGTTCTCGGCTACTCCCTTCCCCATAGTTTTCATCTCCCACCACGATCCAGCGCCGCCCTTCCGCTTTGAACGCTCGTGCTCTTTTTGAGGGTTCGACAATTCTTTCTCCGGTAAATGCGTCAATCGCTCCGAGGAACATGTTATCGCTGATCTTGTCGAGATGCCCCCGATACGCAAGCCATACTCCCGCGGGAGAGATATGGTCGGTGGTACACTTTCCCTTCGCTTTCAGAAGCAAAGGGCATCGGTCAAAATCGTTCCCATCCCATGCGGCAAAGGGTGCGAGGAGTTGGAGCCTGCTGCTATCTTCGGCCACGGTCAACTCGACCTGATCTCCATCTTCTGAGGGGGCGGCGTATCCCTCTTCTGCGGATACAAATCCATTCTCAGGAACTTCTGCCGCCTCTTTGGGAGGGGCAAGACGAAATTTTGTTCCGTCTGCGGATTCGAGTTCGTCTTCCATCGGGTTGAAGGAGAGATTTCCCGCCAGGCCAAGGGCCATCGCGATTTCAGGGCTTGCGATAAAGGAGAGCGTATCTGGGTTCCCATCATTTCTTCCTGGAAAATTCCGGTTGAAGGTGTTGAGAATCGAGTTCTTGTCTCCCTTCTTTATGCTATCCCTTCGCCACTGTCCGATACAGGGGCCGCATGCATTGGTCAGGATCGTCGCGCCAACTTCTTCGAGTATTTTTGAGAATCCATCCCGATCGATCGTGGCTGTGATCTGTTCCGATCCGGGGGAGATCAAAAACTGGGTTTGAACTTTGATCCCGGCCGCTTTCGCTTGTTCGGCCACATCGATGACCCGTGCGAGATCTTCATAAGAAGAGTTTGTGCAGCTACCGATCAGGGCGGCGCTTAACTCATTCGGATATCCTTCTGCTTCTA
The DNA here is from genome assembly GCA_964424925.1 of uncultured Planctomycetales bacterium. Lineage (GTDB taxonomy): Bacteria > Planctomycetota > MHYJ01 > MHYJ01 > JACPRB01 > CAYRLD01. Next base: position 1,568 of record CAYRLD010000299.1, on the reverse strand, counting down.
CTTCGGCTTTCATTTTGGAGATCGGTCTCGCCAGATCGGGGGTTCGAGGGCCGGTAATATGTGGCTCTAAAGTCGAAAGGTCGAGCTCAAGAATTCGATCGTAATGCTCTTCCGCCCCTTCGTCCGGGATGAGAAGGTCTCGGTTCTTTTCGGCAAGTTCTGCGAGATCCGCCCTTCCGGTCGCACGGAGGTAGGTGCCCATTCTTTCGTCATAGGGGAAGACCGATGTTGTTGCCCCATGCTCGGCTCCCATGTTGCAGATGGTCCCTTTTCCCGTACAACTGATCGAAGCAACCCCAGGACCAAAATATTCAACGATATGGTTTGTCCCCCCCTTTACCGTCAACTGTTGGCAGACCCAGAGGATGACATCTTTTGGAGAGGCCCATCCGGTGAGCTTCCCGGTCAGTTTCACTCCAATTCGTTTTGGATGCTTCACTTCCCAAGGCAAGCCCGCCATTGCGTCGACGGCATCAGCGCCCCCTACTCCAATGGCGATCATTCCGAGTCCCCCAGCATTCGGCGTATGGGAGTCTGTTCCGATCATTAACCCTCCGGGGAAGGCATAATTTTCTAGAACCACCTGGTGAATAATCCCCGATCCAGGTTTCCAGAATCCGATCCCAAACTTGTTTGCTGCGGAATGAAGGAAGTCATATACCTCACGGTTTACGGTAAGTGCGTTTTCCTTGTCCTTTTCGGCCCCTACGTATGCTTGCAGTAGGTGATCACAATGAACCGTAGAGGGGACCGCAACGCGAGGGATCTGTGCTTGTGCGAATTGCAATAGGGCCATTTGAGCTGTGGCATCCTGCATCGCAACCCGGTCGACCCGGAGACCGAGGATTGCCTTTCCGGGGGCCCATTCCTGGGTCTCAACATTATCGAGATGCCCCGCCAGAATTTTCTCGGCCAGAGTGAGAGGTCTGTTAAACCGTTTACGAAGGATATCCGTATTTTTGCGGATCTTATCGTACGCATTGCTGACCAGTTCCGACGTTGTTGCGACATTCATTCCGTATGGCTCCCTTTAGAGATCTTATGAAGGGGCGGATTATAGTGAATCGGTTGGCCAGGTACAAGAGGGTCAGGCGTGTTCTCCTTGCCCCTCACAGACGATACAGTGGATTCGGGATTCCCCCTTACAGACGGGGCACTCTTCTCTTCCCTCCCCGCGGCAATGTAGGCAACTCACCGTTCCCTCTCCTTTGCACCGGGTACATTCCCCCTCCCCTTCCCCTTCACAGGTAGGGCATTCTTTTCCGTCGAGTTGTCCATCCCCCATGCAGGGGTGGCAGGGGAGATTTCCTCTGCCATAGCAGGCGGAGCAGGTATTCGATTTTTTTCCCTCACATTCCCTACATTTCCGTCCCCCCTTACCCTTACAAGCGGGACAGGGTGATTTTCCGGACCCATCACAGGGAGTACATTTCATTTCCTTATTATAGGTGTAAGGGGGAATGAGTCGATATCTAGTGTAGTGGAAGAACATATTGACCATTTTCTCGAAGTGATGCGCGTCGAGTACGGCTACTCTCGGCATACGATTTCTGCTTATCAGCGGGATC
>CAYRLD010000298.1:0-3653 GCA_964424925.1 uncultured Planctomycetales bacterium | reverse complement strand
GGTTCACCCTTTTGCCGGCCCTTTTCATGATGGTGACAACGATCTACGCGCTCTGGATGTTGATTCAGAAGAATGTTCAGGCGAAAGAGTGGATGATCGCGACGACGGCGATTCTGCTCTTTACGACCGGTCTCGCTTTCGTTTTGATGACCGTTCGCTTCTTTCTCCGGAGTCGGATGGAGACTTCCTAAGGCTGGACTTTTGCGATCGATTTGTTTATGAATTTGTGCGGTATGTATAAGGGAACCTGGTTTTTTCTGGTCCTGTTCTGTGCGGCGCTGCTTCTAGGCGGCCCTGCGCACACTCTCCTTGAGGATCATGGTGGTGAGGTTGTCACCCACTGTGATGGACATACCCCTCTGGAACATCTGGAAGGGATCGAAGGGGATCATGACATCCTTCCGTGTGATCTCTGTCTCACTCTTTCGGGTCAGGGCGGACTTCTCTCTTCACAATTTGTCATAATTCTGCCCCAACAGGCAGAACCCAACCTTCTTTTTGATGAAGGCGCTTCTTTCCTTGGAGAGTACTCTCTCCCCCATCTGCGCGGCCCTCCTTTCGTGATTCTGTAACCGGAATTAACGAATACAAATCACGAATAACGAAAGGAGGACACTATGTCTTTACTTCTCGCAATTGCGATCTTCTTTCAGGCATCCGGGCAGGATGATCTTGAAAAATTGAAAAAGAAAGTCGCCGATCTCGAAACCGAGGTCGAGAAAATGATGGAACAGAAGCTCGATCAGGCAGAGACGGGGCCGGCAAAAACCGAAACCGCAAACGCGTTCAACCCTTCTATCACCGTCTTTATGAATGCGGCTATGCGTATCGATAGTGCTGCCGTGGAAGCGGCGGGGCATGGTCATGGTGAAGAGTCGGGGGAGGACGATCACGATCTCATCGATGATCGTTTCTGGTTCCGTGGGGCCGAACTCGATTTCCGGGGCTCGGTCGATGCCTATGTCGATGCGGTTCTTCTCCTGGGGATTCATCAGGAGTCCAATGGAGAGTTCGGAACGCATATCGAAGAGGGGTACGGAATCCTCAAGCAGATTCCGATTCTGGAGGCGGCTCCTCTTGGCATGAAGCTGAAAATCGGTCGCTATCGCGCTCCCCTCGGATCGATGAATAAACTGCACCAACACGATTGGCCGTGGACGACGGCACCTCTTGCCGTTTCGACTTATCTTGGGTCCGAAGGAGGAACCTTCTTCGAGTCTGGATTTGCGATGGAAGGTCTGGGGTTGATGATGCAACTGCCCTCTTTTGAAGGCACCTCTCTCGATTTTGAACTTCATGCCGCGCGTCCCGGTAAAATTGCGATCACCGAAGAGGTCGAGGATCCGAGTAATCCGGCGGGTGTCGGAAAACTCAACTTCTTTACCGAGTTGGGGGAGGGGAACGATCTCTCGATCGGTCTTTCGGGTTACTTCGAAGAGCTCGGAAACCGAGTCGTTGTGGCCGACTTCCTCTATCGCTGGCGTCCCACCGGGAAGTTTCAATCCCTCGTCTTTGGTGGCGAGTGGCATTTTGTAAATCGGAACATTCCCGGAGAGGAAGAGACTTCTCCCAACGGCGGATTTCTCTACCTGCAGTACCAGTTGAACTGGAATGTCTACCTCGGGGCCCGATGGGATCATATTCAGGGGCTCGAAGAAGAGGATGAAGAAACGGACGTCTACTCTGCTTATGTGTCGTATTACACTACGGAATTCTTCCGGATGCGTCTCGGATACGAACATCGTTCGAGTGACCATGAAGAGGATGACGGTCTCAACTCCGTCTTTATGGAATTTAACTTTGTCTTCGGCAGTCACCCGGCAGAGCCGTGGTGGGTCAACCGATAACAAGAGGATTGTTTTATGAATATACTGTTTCTCCTTCTGGGGCTGATCTTTTCAGCCCCAGGGATGGAATCGAAGGATAAATTGAGAGTCGTGACGACTCTTGAGGTCTATCGGGATCTTGTTGAACAGATCGGGGGAGATCTCGTCTCTGTGGAAGCGCTCGTTCATCCCCGCCGGGATCCGCACTATATTCCGGCGAACCCTCTCATGCAGAGAAAGGCGGCCGAAGCGGATCTCTTTATCGAAACCGGTCGCTCTCTGGAGCTCTGGACATCGAACCTGCAACGGGCCTGGACCGACAAGAATCGTCTGATCGCCTCGACCGGCTGCAGCGTCAAAGAGTTGCCCAAAGTGATTTCCCGGGAATGGGGGGATATCCATCCTGCGGGAAATCCTCATGTCTGGCTCGATCCCTTTAATATGAAACGGATCGGGCGGAATGTGGCCGAAGCGTTGGTAAAGCTCGATCCGGTGAACAAGATGGTCTACTTCGGGAATCTCAAGAGATTCGACCGGGGGATTGACGTCGCGATGTTCGGAAAGAAGCTGGTCGAAGAGGAGGGAGGGTCGCTCCTCTGGCGAAAGCTCCGGCTCGGGAAACTGGACGCGTATCTCGAAGAAGAAGAGATCGAAAAGGAAGTAGGTGGCTGGCTTCGGAAAGCGCGTGTCTTGCGGGGGCAGAAAGTGGTTTCGTATCACAAAAGCTGGGTCTATCTGGCTGATCGATTTGGTTTCGATATTGTTGATGAACTCGAAGCGAAGCCCGGAATCGAACCCTCTGCTCAGGATCGCGATGAGGTTGTCGAGGTCATGAAAAAAGAGGGAATCAAAGTGATTCTCAACGGAGTCATGTATCCGACCCGTGCGGCCGAGTACGTTGCGGAAAAGACAGGCGCGAAGGTGATCGTGATTCCGATCGATGTCGGCGGAATTGATGGGACCGATACGTATCGAAAGCTCATTGATACAATCCTCCAGAAGATGGTAGATGCGGTGAAATAGATGGCATTCATAGGAATACCGGAATCGATGACGTGGCCTCTCCTGGCGGCGCTCGTCTTGACAGGGATTCACGTCTATTTCGGGATTCATGTCATCGGCCGTAAGGTGATCTTTGTCGATCTCGCGCTTGCCCAGATCGCGGCTCTCGGAGTGGCGTTTGGGGTATTCATGGGGTATGAGACCGAGCACAGCCCGGGTCATCTTTATGGATATTCTCTCGCTTTTACGATTGTGGCTGCTCTTGTCTTTTCAATTACCAAAAGGAAGTCGCAAGAGATTCCGCATGAAGCGATTATCGGGATCACCTATGCGGTTGCGGTCGCGGTTACGATGATCGTTCTGGCGAAGAGTCCTCTCGGTCCCCAAGAGTTCGACCGGATGATGAAGGGGCAGTTGCTCTGGGTCAAAGAGGGTCAGGTTCTTACCGCCGCCGGGATTTACGCGGCGATCGGGGTTTTCCATTTTCTCTTTCGGAAAAAGTTTTATGCCCTCTCTTTTGGAGGGGGCTCCGAAGAGATCCGCCATCGGTGGCTCTGGGACTTTCTCTTTTACGCCTCCTTCGGCTTTGTTGTTACCTCGAGCGTTTCGATGGCGGGGGTTTTCCTCGTCTTCTGTCTCCTGGTGATCCCTTCGGTCGGAGCGCTTCTCTTCGCGAAAAGGACCCGTACGCGCCTTGCGATTGGATGGATCGGGGGCGGGCTTCTCTGTGTTGCGGGAATTCAGATCTCTTGGTCGACCGGATGGCCGACCAGTCCGGTGAGTGTGGTTGCCTTTGCGGGCGCGCTATTATTTGCCTCTCTTGTT
>CAYRLD010000297.1:0-3663 GCA_964424925.1 uncultured Planctomycetales bacterium | reverse complement strand
GACACCCTTCTTGAATATAAGGAAGTGGGATACGATCCGAAATACCAAGACTTTTTCGTTTCGGATTATCTTGAGGTTCGTCCCATTTCGAGAACGATCCTACGTAAAGAGCGCTCTCCTGAGATTATCGACCTCTTTGTTCGAGTAGCCACCGCTCTGGACAAAGCTCACAAGAAGAATTATGTCCACGGCAATATCAAGTCATCAAACCTTTTGATTCGCAGGGGGAAAGACGAGGAAGGAGTTGAGTCTGTCACTCCGATTCTCTCCGATTTTGGCCTCGCTTATATTTATAACGAGGATTACTTCTCGGGAGATCGGTTCCCGGGAATCTTCCCGTATATGGCACCCGAACGAATAGAAAGTCTCCTTACCGGAGATGAAGAAGAAGACAGTTTTTCGGCCTCCGCCGATGTCTATTCCCTCGGTGTGGTTCTAGCAGAAACTTTGTCCGGAACACTTCCCTTCGAGGAAGCGAACACAATAGACTCCCTGCGTACGGCGAAACAGGATACGCGCTTTGTTCTCTTGCACGTAAACCATCCGGTAAAGCGGGTGGATATCCGTCGCTTGAACCAAGTCATTCAGCGCTGTCTTTCGCCTGATTCCGGGGGACGATACACCAGCGCAGGTGAATTTGCCTCGGCCCTCGCCGCATGCCGTCTTGAGGCGGTGCCCGTTTAGTCGATCCATGAACTTAACCGTGCAAAAAAATATCCAGAGAAGGAGATCTTCATGAGCACAAGCGTAACCCGGTCCCGTATAGACCTCAATGGCGTACGGATTACCCTTCGCGAACTATATGAGGGACTCAGGGACGTCACCGAAGAGATCGTCAAAGATCATAAAAAATTGGGCGTCTGTAGCGGCTACTCCCAGTTTCAGAAGGAATTGCCGACCGCATGGCTGGAACGGGCCTCAGAGCGAATGCGGAAAACGAAATACAAGATCGCCTTCGTCGGACCCTTCAAGGCGGGAAAATCGACCTTCCTCAGTGCCCTCCTTCAACAGCCAGGCCTTCTTCCCGCAGAAGATGCCGAATGCACTTTCTCTGTGGGCGTGGTCGCAGCACCGGGAGAGGGGGAACAGGAACATGTAAAGGTAACCTACTTCAGCGCCGAGGAGTGCCTCCGAAATATCCTGGCACATACCCGGTATGCAAAAGTCTTTGAAGAAGATGCAAAGACCCGGGATGAGATCCTCAAAGAATTCACCACAGATCGAGCCATTGAGTTTGCACGGGACTCGGCCGATAAACATGCCAGTTCCGATCTGCAACAGGAAGCGGAAGAACTGAGAGACTTCATCGAAGCGTACAAAAAGTTCCGGGACCGACTCGGAAAGATCCATGTCGATTCGATTGACGAACTACCTCAGTTTGTCCGCAAAGAAGAAGGAATCGGACATCTTCTTCTCATCAAGGTCGTCGAGATCTACAGAAACAATCCGGTCATCAAGAAGCAAAACTTCCAGATCGCGGATACCCCTGGAACCGACTCGATGAACGAGGCCGCTCGAATCATCACCCTAAACTACCTTAAAGAAGCGGATGCGGTTATCTACCTCGCAGAAGCACGAGGACTTTCCGAAAACTTTGACCGCATCCGAAAAGAACTTAACCAGTACCACAATGAAATCCGGGAAAAGATGTTCGTCGTCGCCAATAAGGCCGACTGGTACGAAGTCCGATCGATGAAGAAAAATGGAGCCCAAAAAGCTCCCATCGAAGTTGTCTTCCAGAACATCATCGACCCCCTTCGGGCTCTCGGATTAAATGAAAAACGGCTCTACTTCACCTGTGGCCGAATCGCAGAACTAAATCAAAAGCTCGAAGATGGAACGGTTACACCAGAAGAGAACCAACAACTTGCCACCATTCGAAAGGCGCTGGAAGACAAAAGGAATGCCCTTGATCCGACGCTCAACCCGGTCCTGCTAAACAAATTAACCGATGCGTTCGGGGACGGGGGAATGCAGACATTCCGCCATGACCTAGTCGATTATCTTGAATACGATATCCAGGTAGAAAGACTCAAAGAGATCTACCTCGACCTAGATAAGGTGTACACCTCACTGGAACAACTACTCGACCCGGAAGAAGGTCGACTAAAAGACATCCTCGCCCTCCTGAAACCACGATCTCAGCAGATCACCGAATTTTTTGAAACCGCCAAAGATCGTTTCCTTGACCAGGTCTCCCAGTTCTTCAACGAAGAGCGGACCCCGGTTGCCATCGGAAACCTCATGGCGAAGTCCTGGGAAAAGATGGAAGGGTACATTAACGAAAAGGTCGACAAACTCAACCTAGACGGTTTCCGTGCCAAACTGAGTGTTCCGACCCCCTTCAACGTAAAAATGGAAGTCATCCAACATCTCAAGCATGAGCTCTCCTAGACCTACGTGCACACGATCCGGGAAGCGGTCTCCCCCGTCTTTCGGTCCAAGCTCATGGACCAGGTCAAAGAGAGCCGGGTTGGCGATGTTCTGAAACATCTCTCGGATGGATTTGGAACTGAATTTTCGGTCACCTTCGAGAATCTGCTTGATGGATTCAACCGAGGTCTCGACCACTTCACCCGCATGCGCACCTCAGAAGAAACCTGGGATGTTCTGGACGCGGAAATGAAACCGGCCGGTTTTGAAACCGAATGGTCCGACAAGGTCGCAGATGAATTCCGGGCCGACATGAAAAAAGTCTTCACCGAAAGATATATGGCCTACACCGAGAAACTCAAAAAGACCCTTTCTCGTCACTACCTCGAATTCATTCGACATCTATTCGTCGATATGGAAAAGACTCTCGATGAAGTATCGACCGCCATCCGAAAAGATCCGGATCGAGTCGATCTTCCTGTCAAACTTCTGACCGGCCGAGAAACGGAAACCGATGACGAGAAGAAACAACGTTGTCTTCTCGCCTATTTCCGCCAATTTGAGGCGGTCCGAAATATATATGCAGATGTATCCCCAAAATTTCAGACGATAAAATCATAATGGGAACCGCGTTTTTCACGCGCTATTAGGAGGCAATAATGCCCTTTTTTTCTGATCCGATCTTCATCAGCAGTGTGAAGCGAAATTCCGGTTCCAAGCGGCGACTGATCCAGATCACCAATTCCGATGGAATCGACCTCGATATCGGCATTCGGGATATCGAAAAACCGGAATGGGTTGAGATCGAAGGGATCTACCCAACGCAGACGCTCCATTTTGAGAGCGGGAAGCCGACGGAATTTGTCGCAAACCTCAACACCACACACAAATTCTTCCCAAAAAAACCGGTGAAGGAAGAATCCTTCAAAATTTTCTTCGAAAACGATGACATTCTCAGCATCCAGATCACGATTGCAGAAGTCATCGTCGAAACCGAACCGTTCCGGGGAGTCTTTGCGATGGACTTTGGAACGACCAACTCCTGCTTTGCCTTTCGGGGAGGGACCTCTCCCGCATCGAAACATTTGCAACAGGCAAAAAGCTCTGATGTGATTCCTTCTGTCGTATATTTCCATGATGTCAGCGATCCGGTTAACCCGCGCTGTTCCATTGGAACCGAGGCGATGTTCGATATTCGGGAAAACAGCGCCCGGACATACGCCTACCTTCTGAGTGCCAAAAGATATCTCGGACAAGACCGCACCATGATCATGCTGGATCCGTTCGGGG
>CAYRLD010000296.1:0-3678 GCA_964424925.1 uncultured Planctomycetales bacterium | reverse complement strand
TTCGGACACATAAAGAGGAAGGAATTTCCCCGAATCGTCGCGAGAAATGCCAAATGTAGTCTGGGTAAGATCATTCGTCCCAAAAGAAAAGAACTCAGCCTCTTCTGCAATCTCACCTGCGGTGAGAGCGGCACGGGGGATTTCAATCATCGTCCCCACCATATACTTCACTTTCTTTTTCCTACGAGCGAAGACCTCTTTGGCAACTTCATTGACAACCTTCTTTTGATTCCGCAATTCTGCTACATCACTAATGAGAGGAATCATGATTTCAGGAACCGCTCTTCCCGCATCAAGAGCCGCTTCCATAATCGCCTGCGCTTGCATGCGCGTGATTGCAGGAAGGCTAATTCCCAGGCGACATCCACGGAGCCCAAGCATGGGATTACTTTCATGGAGATCCTCTACCCGTTCGAGGAGTTTCTCCTTTTTAGCAATCACATCATCAAGGCCTCCCCCAGATTTCAGTCTCTCCACCTCGACCATCAATTCTTCCTTCCGAGGCAGGAACTCATGAAGGGGAGGATCCAAAGTGCGAATCGTAACTGGTTTCCCAGCAAGAGCATCAAACAGGCCTCGGAAATCTTCTCTCTGAAGAGGAAGCAATTCTTGAAGAGCCTTATCGCGCTCTTCTTCCGTCTCGGCCAAAATCATTTTCTGCATTAAAGGGAGTCGATCGGGGGCAAAGAACATATGTTCCGTTCGGCATAATCCGATCCCCTGAGCTCCCAAAGAGGCCGCCAAATGAGCATCTTTCGGCGTATCCGCATTCGCACGAACCTTCAAGGTTCTGGCTTTGTCGACCCACTTCATGAATTTATCGAAATAGGGATAAATCTCTGATGATTTCGCACTCAATCGCCCCTGAACCACCTGGACAATTTCCGAATCGGATACTGGGACATCCCCGAGCATGACTTCTCCCGTTGTCCCATCAATAGAAATATATTCCCCTTCCGAAACCACCTGGCTTCCAGCGCGGAAACGAGAATTTTCTTCCTCCACTCGAATTTCGGAACATCCAACAACACTCGGCTTTCCCATCTGCCGCCCCACAACGGCGGCATGGCTGGTCATTCCGCCTGTGGCTGTGAGGACCCCACGAGCCGCCGCCATACCCGCAATGTCATCGGGAGACGTTTCCGCACGAACCAGAACAACCCGTTCGCCTTTCTCCGTCATTTCCACCGCCCGGGCCGGGTCAAAGACCGCCCGCCCTGAAGCGGCACCCGGAGACGCATTTAGTCCCTTCGCTATCATTGGGAAATCACGCCGTTTTTCGAGATCGAATACAGGGTGCAGCAGTTGGTCAATCTGATCGGGTAATACCCGTGCGACCGCTTCCTCCTGTGAGATCAGTTTTTCCCGAACCATATCTACCGCAGAACGAACAGCGGCCCGGCCGGTCCGTTTCCCCACACGGGTTTGAAGCATGTAGAGACGGCCTTCCTGGATCGTAAATTCAAAGTCCTGCATATCCCGATAATACTTCTCAAGTCGGGTCGTAATCTGTTTCAGTTGCGCATATGATTTTGGGAGGATTTTCTTAAGAGCCGCAATCGGTTCGGGTGTCCGAACACCGGCAACGACATCTTCTCCCTGCGCATTGAGCAGGAATTCTCCGTAGAATTTCTTTTCTCCCGTCCCGGGATCCCGGGTAAATCCAACCCCGGTCCCGGAGTTTTTACCCAAATTTCCAAAGACCATCGCCTGGACACTACAGGCGGTACCAAGATCGTCAGAAATCTTGTTCAATCGACGGTATTCCACGGCACGGGGAGTATCCCACGAAGAGAATACGGCATCCCGGGAAAGGGCCAACTGCTTTAGTGGATCTTGAGGGAAAGGGGAACCGACTCTTTCTTTGTAGTGAACCTGGAAACGGTTCGACAACCATTTCATATCATCACTATTAAGATCGAGATCCGACTCAATCCCTCGAGCACCCTTTCTCTCTTCTAATAGTTTTTCAAATTCCTTCTTGTCTACTCCCATCACAACATCCGCGAACATCATGATGAATCGACGATAACAGTCGTACGAAAACCGCTCGTTATTTGTTTTCGTAGAAAGCCCGACAACCGAAAGATCATTCAGACCTAGATTGAGGATCGTATCCATCATCCCGGGCATGGAGATCATCGCCCCCGATCGAACGGAGACGAGAAGAGGATCCTGAGGATCTCCCAACCGCTTCCCAACAGCCTTCTCTAATTTTTTTAGGTTCGTACGCATCTCGGCATCCAAACCGGACGGCGCTTTTCTCCGATTCTTATAGAACGCCTTACAGACATCGGTCGTGATAGTAAATCCGGGAGGAACCTCGATCCCGGCATGGGTCATCTCTGCAAGAGCCGCCCCCTTACCACCAAGAAGGGATTTCATCCCTCCCTTGCCTTCTGCCTTCCCGTTTCCGAAGAAATAAATGAGCTTAGCCATTCTTTGTGCACCTACATTTGGAAAGTAATTTCGAATATGTCCAATTGGGGGGGTAGACGTGAATCCGCCCTCCCGCCACTTTTCGTTGTTCCTCAAACCACTGCTGAGCTTGCTCTTGAAGATAAGAGAGATCCTCACGGGTAAAATCGAGAGTCCAAAGCCTTCCCCCAAACTCCCCTTTGATTCGAAATTTTCGATCAACCCCAAATTCAGGGTTACAAACCTGCATTGTTCCGGCTTCCGTATCAATTCCATGCTCTTGGAGACCCGCGATCATCTTTGCCGTGATCTCAAAGGCGGTCATCGCTCCATAAAAGGCCTCATAAGGAACCGCTGATTTGGCAGCCCGAGAGAGACACTTGTGCGCACGGGAATATTCCCCACATTGAATGAACGCCTGGAATGTCGGAAGCAATTTCTGCGGATCTTTGAGAGCCTTCCCACTTGGCAATTCTCCACAAGGAAGGGAAGAACATCCCATAGCGGAAATAAGCAGGAGAAATAGGCACAGCCTCATTGGGGAGAGTATATAGATGAGAAAAACAACTGTCAAAGAGTGGAAGGAAAGGGAATCCCAAGGACAAGGAGAACCTCCCCTTAAAGGGGAGGTTCCTTATCCGAAAAATGATTTAGGCCTGGAATCTTCTGCCGACAAGAACCAGAAGGAGAAGAGATCCGAAGAAGGTTGCAATGGAGATAAGGCCAAAAGGTTCCGACCGAGCAATATAACCGGAACAGCCGCCACCCTGATAAGCACGCCCATCACTATCTTTTCCACCTGCATGGGGCCTATAAAGAACGGAATCGGCAACGGTACCACCGCCTCCACCTCCCGTACCCCCACCAGAGCCTACTTCACCGACGGAAATAGAATCGATAAACCACCCCGCCCCGGAATTATCAACCCCGTCCATCGTATCGAACTCAAACCCGATGGAAATCGATTGCCAAGCAGGGTCCAGCGTAATCGTATGCCAATGTCCCGAACCAGGAGCGTCCGAGCAGGTTTCGTAATCCGTGAAATAAGCAGGAGCACCCGCCGAACCCTGGGGAAGAAATTGACGATAGACCTGTGCGTTCCCCGTAGAGTCCCCAATCAGGATGGCCCGAATATCAAAATTATCTTCAATCTCAGTGTCATAATTACACCAGAAAGTAAGCTCCGGACTTGTAAGAGCGCTAATATCGATATATGTGCCTCCGACAGTCGGGTAAAGGGCAAATCCATAATTCCCGGAT
>CAYRLD010000295.1:0-3683 GCA_964424925.1 uncultured Planctomycetales bacterium | reverse complement strand
AGACGAAGCCCGCCCCATCCGCTGTGAACGAAATCAGCTTATTAACGGCACCACTGCACCAACGGAAAACCGCATAGCCCGCCGAGGTCTTCAAGACCAGAAGAGCAAAGATCCACTGTAAACCGATTCCCCAGGCGACCGTTTTCCACTTAATCTTTTTTCGATTATTCGACGCGACCCATGCGATAAAGAGAAAGGTGATCAAACCAAGAACACTCACCACACGAGAGGGAATCCCCTCCTGGAGTTTTTGCAGTTGGTCGAGGAGCATTTCGAAGAAATTCATCGAGGCGCGGAACTATAGCAGAGGGGAATAAGAGGGTCAAGGGGGGGAAGAAGCCGGGAAGTCATGCAAAACAGCAGAAGAGCTCTTGAACTCAGATTCATCCTGTCATTAGAGCGGAACACCAAGTTTTTTCCGGAGGGATTCTGTGTTCCGGTAATAAATCGTTTTTACTGTATCGAGGGGTCGGTTGAGCGATTTGGCGATCTGATCAAACCGTTTTCCCTCCATCATTCGCATCTTCAAAATGGTCTGAGCCGGTTCTTTTAATTCGCCAATCGCATCAACGATCTGACCCCAGACTTCTTTCTTCGACGCCTGTTCACTCGGTCGATCAATCGGAGAAAATCCGGCGCTGCCTCCCGTCTCTTCGAGACTGATGGTGCCGGCACGTTTGTGCCGACGGATGTAATTAATCGCCTCATGCCGAGCGACCGTTCCGAGCCAGACCGGAAAGCGACCTTTCTCCGGATCGTAGAGGTGAAGTTTCTGAAAGACCTTGATAAATACATCCTGCATCAGATCTTCCACGGCAGCGAGATCACGAACAACATCATGGACCGACTTGGCAACGAGACGCTCATGACGCTTCAAGAGCGTTTCATAAGCGGTGCGACTTCCCATCTGAACTTGTTTGATCAGGGTTAGATCGGTCGGTGTCTCAGCAGCTCGCGGCATGGTTCGATTCTACTCGCCTCTCATCGGGGGAGCAACCCTGCGGGGGTGCAAACTTGAATTACTTCTCGTCGAAATGAACTCTTTGGGTAAAAGTTAATTTTACGGGAGAATTCGCCCGAACCCAGTTCTTGTGAACCTCTAGCAGGTCTTTCAGCGTGTCGTTTCTCTCTCGACCCCGGGTGAAAATCTCGTGCCCATCCCCTCCTGCAGCAAGAAAGGAGTTCGTAACAACCGTATATAGCTTCTGCGGATCGATCGCCTCTTCACCAACAAACACATCTTCTACCTTCCCACCACGCATCGTGTAACGCACGCCCGACATCTCGAGGAAATATTTATCATGACTCATCGCTCGCGTGAGAAGATTGACCAATTCGTGTCCCTGCAGTTTCATCGTCACCAGGGTATTTCGGAAAGGCGAAACCTGGTAGAGATCGCGCAGACGAACCGCGCCCGGTTTCAAAGCCGCTCGAATCCCCGTGCGATTGTGGAGAGCGACATCCGCTCCGGTCGCTTCTTTCATCAAATCACAAAGCCAATTCCCCAGAAGAGACGTTCCTTTCCCCATCCGATCACACCCCGTCTCCAAAACCCCAATCTCTTCGTTCATGATCCGGTCAATTTCGGGAGTATAGAGATCAATGATTTGCTGGACTTGAGGATCTTCCCCATCCTTGGGATTTACTTTCACAAAACGGCCCGACGTTTTCTCCCCAATCTCAACAACCCCCACAAGGCTTCCCCGCGAACCAGCCTGAGAATAGAACGTCGTCCCGACCATCTGTTGCATCCGCTTGTGCGAGTGCCCCCCAATGACGGCCGCCAGATCGTACTTCTCTGCAAGAAGAAGTTCTTTTTCGTGACCAACATGAGAAAGGAGAACCGTACGAAACCGAGCTTTCGGAAGGAGTCGATCAAGAACCGCCTCTTCCAGAAGGAACGTAAGCCCCTTCCGAGCTTTTTCTGTCACAAGAGTCGTCATCTCACTCGGAACCAGTCCAAGAAACGTAAGTCGGTCTTCAGGAAAGACCACTTTCTCATGAAGATAGTCGGGCAGCTTTCCTTCTTCGGTTCGAATGTTCGCGCCCAAGAAAGGAAACTGGGCTCGGCGTGCTAAGCGTTCGGTCACTTTGGAACCGAAATCGAATTCATGATTTCCGACACAGAGGGCGTCGTATCCGATCTCGTTAAAGGTATCGACGAGAAGACGACCTTCTGTAAGGTCCCCTTCCGGAGTTCCTTGGAAAAAGTCCCCGCAATCGACAATAAAGACGCGAGCCCCTTTCGCCTCTTCTTCCGCACGCACACGCTTCAACGTTGCCGCGAGAGCCGCCAACCCTCCCCGGTTGCGCCAGGAATAGACCTGTCCATGAAGATCATTGGTATGAAGAATGACAATCTTGGCCGCGGGAAGAGAGGGAGATTCCTGCCCCACCCCAGCGCGGGTAATCCCGACCAGGCCGGCAACAAACACCAAGGGAAGGAGCCAAAATTGCTTCACTTTTTCTTCTCGTACAGCTGGTAGGTTCCACCCGATTCTTCCGCCAAGGACTGCAACAACCGGATATTGTCTTTGGTATTAGACGTACCCGGAACTTCAATTGTATGCAACGTCACTTTCCGAAATTCGTTGTTTCGCTGTACGAAGTTCAAGATCTCTGATGTTTTGATGAAAATTCCTCTGGAAGCGCCCCCATCAGTATAGAGATAGATCGAGTCGACTTCCGGATCTTCCATTCCGTAAAGAATCGCATCATAAATATTTGTATACCCTTTGGCTTCGAGCGACCTTACCCACTTGATCGCATCTCTTTTACTTCCGGGATTCGCTGGGAAGAGACGGAGTTTCTTCTTCCATGTTTTCTGTGATTGCAGCAAATAGCTTCCGTCATCAGCCGCTCCC
The DNA here is from genome assembly GCA_964424925.1 of uncultured Planctomycetales bacterium. Lineage (GTDB taxonomy): Bacteria > Planctomycetota > MHYJ01 > MHYJ01 > JACPRB01 > CAYRLD01. The sequence continues at coordinate 819 of CAYRLD010000295.1, read as the reverse complement.
AACCCAATAATCGAAAATTTCGTCTTGGGGGAGAGGGATTGGATCGTGGCCATCATTCCCTGCTTTGCCACTTCCAGCTTCCGCATCGTTTTCCCCTTCTCATCCTTCAGGGGACTCATATCTTTCATCGACCCAGAAAGGTCGAGAATAAAGAGAACCCGTGTAGAGAGAATCGGGACTTCAAAGAAGGTCGAGGTCGTATCCTTTACCGTCGGGCCCCCCGTAGCGGTCTTCTTCGGAACGACTTCAAATGTGTCCTTGTTGAACTGCCACCATGATTCCCAGTTTTTTGAATTCAAGCCGAGGTCTTTTCCCGTAAGAGAATGCAATGCCATCAGAACATCCCATCGCAAGCGACCTTCCTCAGACCCCAGAAGGGAAACGAGCCAACCGATACACTCTCGTGTGCGAAGCTCTTCGGTCGCCTGAATCACGGCAAATCGAACCCGCCAATCTTTATCCTTCGCCAAATCCCCTAAGCCCAGAGAAGCAGCGGTCTTATCAATAGCGGGCCAATATTCGGCCGCTTTCATTCGGACTTGATATTCCTTCGCCTTCGCCGCCTTCGCGACAATGTCCCCCGCCCGAGAGGGATCAATTTTCTGAACCGCCTCGAGAGCACGAACACGGACTCTCCAATCCCGATCATCAAAGGCCTCCAGGAGGGCCTCCAATGACTCCTCATCCCGGATCCAACCGAGAGCGGAACAGAGGGCCGCCTTGTACTCTTTTTTTGCTCGATCGAGCGCTTTTAGGATCTGGGCCGTGACCGTTTTATCCTTAATCCACCCGAGCGATTCGGCAACCCCCCCTCGAATG
>CAYRLD010000294.1:0-3703 GCA_964424925.1 uncultured Planctomycetales bacterium | reverse complement strand
GTCGAAGGTGATGTGGAACTCGAGAAAGCGAACATTCTCCTTATTGGGCCAACCGGTTGCGGAAAGACCCTGCTCGCCCGGACCCTTGCGAAGATCTTGGATGTTCCCTTCGCCATCGGAGATGCGACCACGCTCACCGAGGCGGGGTATGTGGGAGAAGACGTTGAGAATCTTCTTCTGAAACTTCTTCACGAAACCGACTTCAATGTGGAACGAGCCGAACGAGGAATCGTTTTTATCGATGAGATCGATAAAGTTTCGAAAACTCAGAACAACCCCTCCATCACCCGAGATGTTTCAGGGGAAGGCGTACAGCAAGCTTTGCTTAAAATGCTCGAGGGCACGATTGCGAATGTCCCTCCCCAGGGGGGACGAAAGCATCCGGAACAAGAATATATCCAGTTAAACACTTCCCAGATTCTCTTCATCTGCGGAGGGGCCTTTGACGGACTCGAAAATATCATCGCTCGGCGACGAGGGAAAAAGCAGATCGGATTCCAAACCGATATGCCCGCCGGGGTCGATATGGATGAACACGAACTCGGAGACACCCTAGAAGAAGTCGAACCGGAAGATCTTATCGAATTCGGAATCATCCCCGAGTTCATCGGACGGCTCCCGGTCCAATGCGTCATTCGTCCGCTCACAGAAAACCAATTAATGAAGGTTCTCACTGAGCCGCGCAATGCCGTTGTTCGCCAATACCGAAAGTACTTTGAGATGGAGAATGCGAACCTCAGCTTCACAGAAGATGGCTTGCGAGAAGTAGCCCGAAGGGCCATTGAGAAGAAGACAGGAGCTCGAGGGCTTCGGCAGATTATAGAAAGCCTCATGCTCGACGTAATGTTCGACCTTCCCTCCCGAAAAGACAAACGGGACTACACCATTACGGGAAAGAACGTCCAGGGAGAATCCCCGATCCTTCCCCGCCCACTGAAACCGAAGAAGGAAGCCGCCTCAAAAAAAGAGACGGCCTAGTTCCCTACTTCTCTCCTCTGATCCGTTTCAATTCTTGCCGGAAGATCGGGTTATTCAGATCCAGAGATTCGGCATGCTCTAGATCTCGAATCGCAAGTTCGGATTTCCCCATCGCCTCATAGGCTCGGGCCCGGTAGTACCAGCCAAAAGAATATTGGGGATGAACCTCAATGGAATCCGTCCAAGCTTCAACGGCTTCGGTATACTCCCCTTTCTCGTAATGGGTCATTCCTTTCTCAAAAAGGAGCCGCCCTTTCTCCGAAAGAGATACGGGAGTTTGGTTCCGGGCAAACCCGTTAGAGAACATGGCCACGGTTCCTCCGAGAAGAACCAGAATCAAAATGACGATTCCCCCGATCGCGCCCGCTTTCCGCCCCCACTCGGAGCCGGAAAATGCAGAGCGAACATGAATCGGATCCCCACGAAGATATCGATCCAGGTCATTCGCAAATTGTGCGGCCGTCTCATACCGCTTCGCCGGATCCTTGCGAATCGCACAGAGACAGATCGATTCTAGATCACGTGGGATCTCCGGTTTAATCTTGCGAGGCGCAAGCGGTTCTTCCTGTACCACCGCCAGCATCACCTCCATTGGATTCGATCCGGAGAAGGGGGGCATCCCGGTAATGACCTCGTACAAAACCGCACCGAGCGAATACACATCACTTTTGGGATCGAGTTGCCCTTTTGACCCTTGCGCATGTTCCGGCGACATGTAGGAAGGCGTTCCGATCGCCACACCGGAAAGAGTAAGTTGTTTATGCTCCTGGACATTCCTTGCCAATCCGAAATCCATAACCCGGGGCTGTCCCGAGCGATCGACCATGATATTGGCCGGTTTGACATCCCGGTGAAGAATTCCTTTTTCATGAGCAAAGTGAACCGCACGAGAAATATCGATCAGACTTTTAACCAGATCTTCCTGGCTCCAGGTTCCCTTGTCTAGTAGACCCTCAAGCGTATCCCCCTCGATATATTCCATCGCAATGTAATGACGCCCCTCGAAGACATTCACTTCGAAGATCTGGATAATATTGGAATGGTGTAATTGCGCTGCTGTCTGAGCTTCTCGATAGAACCGAAGAAGCGTATCGTCCTCCTGGGGCGCTTCTCCGGGAACCCTTCCTGCGTGATACCCGGTAAGAAATTTCACCGCCACCCGACGCCGCAAATTATTGTCGAACGCTTCCCAGACAACACTCATCCCTCCGCGGCCGATCTCATGAAGAAGCGTGTATTTCCCAAACTTGTTCGTCGGCTCATCCATCGTCGCCAAGCCGATCTCTTTTTCAATCGCCTCCAGGGAATCGGGCGTCAAGAATCCTTTTTCGACAAGAATTTCACCCAATTCAGGAAGAGTTTCGTGTTCGTCTCCCCGCTCCATGGTTTCATAGGCACGTTCCCCAAGATCGCGAATCGCCGCCTCCAATTGCTCCCGGCTGAGGTATCCCCGCTGTACCGCGACCCGTCCTACTTGCAGATAATCTGATTCCGTCGGTTGCGCCATATTCTCCCTTGCTTGTCTCCCCTTCAGTATACCGTTAGAATCCGCGCCGAGGAACGCGTGATGATCGATAAAGCCCCCAAAAAAATCAGGAAGATGTTTGATGAGATCTCCCCTCGATACGATCTCCTCAACCACCTTCTGAGCCTCAATACCGATACTCTCTGGCGACGCCGTGCGGCGCGATGGTGCGCACCGGGCCAACGGGTTCTCGATCTCTGCTGCGGAACAGGAGATCTTTCTCTGGAGATGGAAGAAAATCGGGAGGCCTCCGTTGTCGGGATCGACTTTTCTGGAAACATGGTTCGACATGCCCAAAAGAAGGCGGAGAAGAAATCCTATCAGGCACAATTCTTTCAGGGGGATGCCCTGAACCTTTCCATTGCCGACAAAAGCTTCGATGCAGTGACCGTCGCCTTTGGAATTCGAAATGTCATCTCCCCTACCCGAGCCCTCTCAGAAATGAAACGAGTACTCCGACCGGGAGGACGTATGATCATCCTCGAATTTACTCTCCCACCAAGCCGCCTGCTCCGAACGGGATACCTCTTCTATTTCTCTCAGGTTCTCCCCAGAATCGGAAAATGGATCGCTCGGGCGGAGATGGACGCCTATCGATACTTACCCGATTCTGTCCGGGAATGGCCTTCTCCCGATCTATTTTCAGAGCAGATTGCAAAGGCAGGATTCGAGGACGTAGAACATGAACTCCTCTTCTTCGGGGTAGCCGCGATTCATACCGCCCTTTGTCCCGCGTAGGATGAACTGCTCGACAGCCCCCCCCCACTCCGGATAAACTTTCCCCCGATGGACCTGGAAGAAGATATCCCGACGCGAAAAACAGAAGCAAAATCGGGACAGAAGATAGGCGGTTGCATCCTCGAGCGAAAATTAGGCGAAGGAGGAATGGGATCCGTTTGGGAAGCGCACCAGATCTCCCTGGAGCGGAAAGTAGCCGTAAAAATTCTCTCCCCGGAACTCTCTTCCGACCGTGAATTCGTCGAGCGGTTTAAACGGGAGGCGCGACTCGTCGGGCGACTGCAATCCCCCTACATTGTACAGGTCTACGACACAGGGACAGAGGAGAAGATCGGCTATATCGTCATGGAGAGACTCCAGGGAATGTCCCTTCAGGAGCGAATCGATGACTCAGGCCCTCTGAACGAGTCCGAATCGCTCCGCATTCTCTCTGAGGTCTCCCGTGGACTCGCCGTCGCACAC
>CAYRLD010000293.1:0-3706 GCA_964424925.1 uncultured Planctomycetales bacterium | reverse complement strand
GAATCGAAGATGGTGACCCGGGCGGTCACCAAGGCTCAGAAGAATGTAGAAAGCTATAACTTCGAGATTCGGAAGAACCTCGTTGAATACGATACGATCCGCAATGAGCAGAGAAAGGTAATCTACTCCCTTCGGCAGCGGGTTCTTGAGGGAGAGGATATGAAATCCGAAATCCTCCAGATGGTTGAGCATCGGATCGAAGCTGCACTAGAGCGCTTCACGCCCCAATCAGAAGAGTGGGATCTCGATGGATACCGAGAGTGGTTCCGGGCGAAATTTGGTCAGGAACTTTCGGCCGAAGTTCTGGAGATGCGTAACCCGCATACGATTCTTGATTTCAGTATAGACTCCGCGAAGAAGATCTACGATACGCGCGGCATTCACATCGCGGCGGGGGAAGTCCGGGGGCGGATGAAGCAGTTGTATCATCGCTATCTCGGAGACCACCAGGATTTGAGCAAAGGTTTCCAGGCGCTGCAGAAAGCGGTGAAAGAAGATTTCGATGTCGAGATCACGAGTGATCTATTAAAACTCAGTCCGGATGAGATGGTGGATGAGGCGACGATTCGGATTGTCGAAGCGAAGCCGGAAGAGTCTGAAAAGGTCGGAAACCATCTTCTTCGTCAATCAGAGCGTTTTATTCTGCTCTCTAAGATTGATGAGAAGTGGAAAGACCTTCTCTATAACATGGACCAGTTGCGTGATGTCGTCGGTCTGGTCGGGTATGCACAAGTCGATCCCAAGCTTCAATTCAAGCGGGAAGGAACGGCGCTCTTTCAGGCGATGAACGAATCGATCGAGGAAGATGTCTCCAGTCTGGTTTTCCGTGTGCAGGAGGCGACGGTGAGTCAGGATCGCTTGGCTCGTAGATGGGGCAGCTCTCAAATGCGCAAGGATGATGTGGCTCAATTTGCCGGGGGACAGGAGGCTCAGACGAGTGGCCCGGCTCGGGAGGAAAAGCCTGCTCCGGTACGCGTTCAAAAAGTCCCTGGTCGAAATGAACCATGTCATTGTGGAAGTGGAAAGAAGTATAAGAAGTGTCACCTTCCCACAGATCAAGGTGTGGGAACTCCTTCCGACAACTAACGTCTTGGTTTAGAAGGGGAAAGGATTGAGGTTTAGATCTCAATTAGTTATAAAAGAAGACTAAATCGGTCCATTTTTTATTTGATCCTACCCAAGTGAAACCAGAATGATGCCGATGATAGTAGAGAGAGAGGATTTGGTAGGAACGTTTCGAAAACAAAATCAGGGGATCTATCATGGCACGAAAAGGGAAGTGGCTCTTCACGTCTGAGAGCGTCAGTATGGGGCATCCGGACAAGATGTCCGACCAGATTTCAGATGCAATTCTAGATGCTTATTTAAAAGTGGACCCGGACTCCCGGGTCGCTTGCGAAACTCTTGTGAAGACCGGAATGGTCATGGTCTCCGGAGAGATCTCTTCCAAAGGGAATGTAGAGATTGAAGAGGTTGTCCGTAAAACGGTGAAAGAGATCGGGTACGATTCATCCGAAATCGGATTCGACTATCATACCTGTGCCGTGATGAGTTCCATCTCGAAGCAATCCGTCGATATTGATGCGGCGGTGACGGCCGAAGGGGCGAAGGAACTCGGTGCCGGAGATCAGGGCATCATGTTTGGCTACGCTTCCAATGAAACCGAGTCGTTTATGCCGCTGCCCCTGGACCTTTCCCGCAAGATTTGCATTCGTGCGGCCGAAGTTCGCCAGAGTGGGGAGCTGGAATGGGTCCGGCCCGACAACAAAGCTCAGGTGACGGTCGAATATGAAGATGACAAGCCTGTTCGGATTCATACCGTTGTCGTTTCTGTTCAGCACGATCCGAATGTAACGCACAAACAGATTGTTCGGGATGTCATTGAGAAGGTGATCAAGCCGATTATGCCTCCTGGGCTGTTGGATGATAATGTCATTTATCACATTAACCCTTCCGGTCGATTCGTGATCGGGGGCCCTCAGGGAGATTGCGGTCTTACGGGACGAAAGATCATTGTCGACACCTACGGCGGAATGGCCCGTCACGGTGGTGGTGCCTTCAGCGGAAAAGATGCGACCAAGGTTGACCGGAGCGCGGCCTATGGGGCTCGTCATGTGGCGAAGAATATCGTCGCTGCAGGGCTGGCAGAACGTTGTGAAATCCAGCTTTCTTATGCGATCGGTGTTGCACAGCCTCTTTCCATCTGGGTCGAAACCTACGGTACCGGAAAGATCGATGACAACCAGATCGCCGAACTGGTCAAGAAGCACTGGGACTTGAGTCCTCATGGTCTGATTGAGTACTACAATCTCAAGCGTCCTATTTATACGGCGACCGCGCGGTACGGCCACTTTGGCGTTGATCGCCCGGAAGTGACCTGGGAAAAACTTGAGAAGGTTGATCTTCTCAAGAAGGAAATCTCAGCCCTACTTGGGGTTGGAAATTAACTTTTCATTTACAGGAATTTTAAACGCCGTTATTCCGTGAGGGATAACGGCGTTTCTTTTTATCATGAAGAGTCCTCTGAAACGGCTTCTCATTTGTAAAATCCCGAGCTAATGGTTTTACGATAGGATTCAATTATATGATCCGAAACGTCATCCAACTTTTCAGTGGAAGCTTTCTCGGGAAGATCCTTGGTATCTTCAGGGAAGTACTCTTTGCTTCTTACTGGGGGACCTCCGGCTTCGCCGATGCTTATCGGGCTTCCTTTTCGATCGTAGGTGCTTTTCTTGCGATTATTGGCGGTGAGGCTTTGAATCTCGGGTTTGTGCCCCAGTTTCGGAAGGATCTTGATACGAAGCCTTCCTCCGCAACAGTTCTCTTCCGATCTTTATTTCTGGTTCTTCTTGCGCTTTCCTCGTTGGTTTCCTTGGGCCTCTTTTTCGGTGCGAACTATCTAATAAACTTGGTTTATCCTGGGTTTGGTTCTGATCAAAAGGCGCAGGCGAACTCGTTTCTTGAAATTTTGGCTCTGGGCCTTATTCCTTATTCCATTTCTTCCTTGTTTCTCTTTACGGGCGTGGCTCGAGAGTATTTCCGCCTGTTGGCCTTCCGTCCTCTGGTACAAAATGTGGGGGTGATTTTTGCTCTGGGGTTAGCGTGGATGGATCAAAATCCCATTCTGGTTGCATGGGGATTTACGGGGAGCTATCTCCTGTTTTCTTTTGTCTGTTTTTACTTGCTCCTTCGACGGGGAATTATTTCAAAGAGTTTGTTCCCTATGCTGGATCGGGAAATCGAACCTCTTAAAAGGTTTTGGAAATCGGTTAAGCCGATCCTATTGTTTCTTGGAATCACACAGGTGAACCTTTTGCTCGAAAAGATGGTTGCGTCCTTCCTGGGTCTAGGCAGTGTGTCTGCGGTGGACTATGCGCGGCTTATCCCAGAAACCGCTTTGATTCTTTTCGTTATGCCCATTGGCCTGGTTCTTCTTCCACTCCTTTCTCGCTTGGAGAACACAGAAGCGATACAAAGGGGGGACAAAATATGTTCCGCCTGCATTCTCCTTCTTCTTCCCATAAGTAGCTTTATCTTTTTCTCTTCTGATTACATTATTCAAATTCTGTATGGCCGTGGTGAATTTGGGGAAGCCTCCGTGCTATTGACTGGAAATGCTCTCCGAGGGTTCAGTTGCGGAATATGGATCGTTGGGGGGGGGTATCTTCTTCAGCGGATTCTTGCCTCTCAACTCCGATATTGGGAC
>CAYRLD010000292.1:0-3709 GCA_964424925.1 uncultured Planctomycetales bacterium | reverse complement strand
ATCTGTTTTCGGTTTCGGAGAGATACGATTCCCGCAACTCTTCCGGCAGGTCCTTTCCCTTTTTTACAAAGGCAAGTGCGCCGGAGTAATTCTTCTGTTTGATCAGAGCTTCCCATCCCGGCCGGAAGTCGGCTTCAGAGAATGTCGGTTTGGGTGGATTTACCGGGTCCGGTTTTGTGAGTTCCGCCAGGTCGGCCCTGGTCTTCTCAAGGAGGGGTTTACTCGAAGGCAGCCCCCTCTGGATCGATTCCTTGAAATCTTTCACGGCCATCTTCAGAAGGGCGATCTTTTCTGCTTTCTCTTCCGCCTTTTGTGCCAGTTGGACACGCGCTTTCCCTCTGTATTGGTAGGGGAAGAAGGACTTCGGATCGCTGTAGAATCCCACTCGACGTTCGATTCGAATGATGCATTCTCTCTTTTTGATCTTATTGTTCTCCAGGATTGCATTGAGAAGTTCGATCGCTTCTTCGGGTGAATTCATTATCAGCGAGGCCGCCTTGTTGCAATCTTCGGTGGCACTGGTGTAGAGCTTTTTGTCTGCCCGCGGGATATTCTCTTCCGCCTGCAGGCAAAGGACGATGAGAAGGAGGGGGGTCACGGCTTCGAATCCCGGTATCGGAAATAGATATCGGTGGTGAAATTATCATCTCCATGAACCAGGTTTGTAGCATCCGAGGAGAAAACGACACCTCCAGAATCGATGACGTAGGGAGTTTGCTGGTGACTGTTTGCTTCAGAGTCTCCATCTGTACGGATAGAGACAAGTGTTGTTGTTGATCCTGTTCGATCCCGGGAAAATACCTGGACGTACGTGCCAGTGGAGAGGCTCGAGAGATTTGTGGCCTGGGAGAGGAAACTGACATACTGGCCATTTTGAGATATGACGGCGGTTGTACTGTCCCCGCCTTTTCCAGGAACGTTGAGACCTCCCACAGAGATAATTTCGTCGTATTGAGTTAAGGTGGGGCCTGGAGGGGCTGTATACCTCCAAAGATAGATCTGACTTGTTGGTGGTGAAGCTACCGTTCTGTTATCCAGTTCGTTCGAGGCCGATTCAAATACAACAGTACCATTATCCGAGACCGAGGGATTCAGGCAATCCGCATCCGTGGGGTCGGGGTCTTGATTCGTCGAAAAGGCAAAGCACCCAGAAATGAATCGGAGATCTATTCCGGGGTCATTCTCCCATAGAATAATATCGAACTCTTCATAGATTTCGGCTTCACCGTTCAGAGACGGCGGAGCCAGAAAGTCAACCAGATTGGATGCGACGGTTTCAAAGGTGATGAATTTTCCTGTTTGGGAAATATATGGGTTTCGACTCGACTCATCCCCAGGAACGAATTGGTCTTTATCTTTGCAATCGATAACATCGGGCTCTGCGGGAGAAGTTTCATTGTTTATTCTCTGCTGGACATCCACGAGAAAGACGTGTGAATATCCGCCTCCCGTCCAGTAATCGTTCTGGAGGCTATTCAACTTGAGGGTCTTGGCTTTAGATTCAAAAACGATATGTTTTCCATCCCCGGAAATCATTGGATTGCTACTCGGTTGTCCTGTCCCTGACAAACCTAGAACACCGTCCCCTGCACCCGTATAGGGAGTTGGTGCTGCGGGCGGGATCGGTTGCTCACAGGAGACAAGATAGGTTTTTTTGTCTACCACGTCCCGGAGGAAAACATCGGGGAAAGGCCCGAAACCAAAAGCGTTACTCTCGTTGTTGTCTACGAATCCTGAAATCAGGTTCTGCGCATCCGATTCAAACACTACGTATCGACCGTCATCCGAGATCGAGGGGAAATCAGAAGATTCTTCGGCATAATTTCCCAAGGTATTTACGGAAACCAGGATGATTTCCCGCGTAATCAAATCTTTCCGGTAGATCTGTCGGGCAGGTGGTGTCGGGGAGATGTTGAGAAGATTCGTGGCATCAGAGGCAAATACGATGTAGCGGCCATCGGGAGTGATTTGGGGGTGGAGTGATTGCTGGTCTCCTTGGGTTTCTCCTGCGGAGGTCGATTCGAGTTGGGTAATCCAGAGAAGGGGGGTGTTGTTGTTGACGTTCCCGGTGCAGGCGACGAGAGAGAAGAGAACCGATGCGAATAGGATGATTCGTTTTGTCTTTCGATCTCTCATCTAAAACTCGTGTGTATATCCCACCGCCACGTTGGCCGAATCCCCACCAAAATCGAAGGCGATATCGATTGTACGGAAAGTGCCTTCTTCGGTCGAGAAGGAGAGTCCTGCGCCTAGCGAGAAGATGTTCACACTCGATCCTTTTGTATCGAGAACCAGTTTATATCTTCCTGTGGCCGGTAGGTCGTCTTCGTCTTCCCAAGGGGGATCAAAAAGCCTATAGCCCGCGCGCGGATAGAGAAAGAATGATTCCGAAATTTGGATCCGGTATTCGAATCCGACCGAAATATTGAACGCATCATCGAAGGTCTTAAAGTCTCCGGAGAGTGTGGGGTCTTCTGCAGTGGCACTCCAATTGATCCATTGAAAGTCGATCGTCGCACGCAATGGAGTTCCTTCGAGGAGATAGAAAGTTGCCCCGACATTCACCTGCTGTGGCATATCGAATGCCGGAAGAATGTCCGGCTCGATCATGAAATCGAATTGGATGGCGCTCTGGTAGGCAATCCCGAGATTGACCTTGAATGATTCGGTGTTGTCATACACCCCAAGAAGGGCTCCCAATCCGAACCCCATCGAGATCGCGGTGTCGGTTCGTTCCTTGTCCGGTCCGGTAAACGTCCAGTCGACCCACCCGAGGTCGAGTCCCGCTCCGAGGGCCAGGTGAGAAAAGAATCCTTTCTCTCCCGTTTTTCGAAGAGAGAAATCCATGGCGAAGGCGGTACGGAAACGGGAAAGGCTTTGCTTGATGGTGCTGTCCGGATTGAAGTCTGGTTGTGTCGGTTCTGTGATCTCATCGACGGCATAATCGAGGTAGTAGGGACGGGCATAACAGATCCCCACCGCCATCCTCGATTCAGAATCCCCAACCTGAATCACCGCCCCGAGAAAGGAGGGGACGATCACCGGATTGGCCATCGTAATTTCGGTATCGGTCTCGGTCAGAATCTCCCCACCCGGCCCACGAATTTCCCGGACTGGATAGGATGTGTAGGTTTGGTAACTCGCCGACATCTGTGTGATCTGGTTGGCAATCCCGGCAGGGTTGAGCCAGACGGAGACAGGATCGTCTTCGAAGGCGGTATAACTTCCCCCATTGCCTTGGTCCGGGCCCCGATCTGTTGGTCTTGGGCGAGCAGGGGCGTCGTCAAAAGCAGGGTGTACCCTAAAAGTCCTATTCGAGCGAGAAATACCATTGCTGAAGTATGTATCGGCCGCTCAGGAGCCGTCAAGGAGTATGAAAATCGCTCTTTTCTTTTGGTTGCTCCAGCGCTCCCAGAGGGCTAAAATCCCCCCATGAAATTTTCATATCTCGTTCTGGGCATTTTTTGCATTGCTGTGAGTGGCTGTGCCCTTTTTGAGAGTGAATCGGAGCCCCGCGTGGCGGAATGGAAGCAATCGACGGCCGACCTGGAGACCCAGGTTTTTGGCCCTATGCAGTACGATGAAATGAAGGAATTTGTGCTCCAGAAGGAGTTGCAGGGGTGGAGAACCTCGTCGTGTGAACCGGCGGGATCTTTCTTGCCCGGAGCCTATCTCATCGTGATGCAACGGCCGACCCACTAGCTTTCAT
>CAYRLD010000291.1:0-3709 GCA_964424925.1 uncultured Planctomycetales bacterium | reverse complement strand
ACCCACTTGATAACGTCCGAACTGGGGAATGTTTCCATGCTGCCAGAGGTGCGAACCTCATATTTATCCCGGGAGAAGGTAATCTTTCCGTACACTTTTCTTCCATCCTGGAGCACCAGGACGTCATATCCATCGGCGGCCAGTTGATCTTTCAGGAGATCCCGATCTACTTTGTTTACATCTGCGAGCATTTCTCGGCCCGTCTCTACGTAGAGGATTGGGTCGACAATAATAGGGGCGGGAAGGCTGCCTCGGTTGACGACTTCATACCGGAGAAACCAGTAGACCTCAATCTTGTTGTCCGGTGTACGGTAGAGAAACATTTCCGGTTTCTCATTCTTCCAGTCGAGATGCCAACGATCGCGGACTTGCGCTTCCGCAAGATTGGCGGCAACAAGAAGAACCAGAAGCGCGGTCGCTTTAGAGAAGATCGATTTGATCATACCGGTATATTCCTCGAACTGAAATGACGCTGAATCCTATATATAGTAGACGGAACGGGTCAATGGTTTCCTTGCACCTGCTTCCAATTTCATTGGGGTCTATCCCTTTTCCCAGAGAGGAATCATGCTATAATCTGTCCCTTATGGCGAACCCAGGTAGCATTCCAAGAGAGCGTCAGGTTCTTGTTCATCTTCACCAGATCAATCGTAGGATGGATCTAGAGTCTGATCGTGGCAAACTGATTCAATTTATCCTGGATCAGGCAATCGCTCTGAGCCGGGCAGAACGGGGATTTCTGATCTTCAAAAAACCGGAGGGAGATGGCTACGATATCCCTGTTGCGCGAAATATTGGTCTGGAAGTGATCGATCATCCGATGTTTGAGGTAAGTCGTGGGATTATCGATGAAGCGTGGAAAACAGGGCAACCTGTCGTTCTTGATAATGCGAAAAAAGACGAAGAATTTGGGACTCGTTCCAGTGTGGCCATCCTGAGGCTGGCTTCTGTTGCCTGTCTTCCCTTGCGTCGCCGTTCGAAGACTATCGGGGCCTTTTATCTCGACAATCGAAACCGGAGTGGGCTCTTCCAGGCGGAAGATATGCTCGTATTGGAGCTTTTTGCGGATTATGCTTCGACCGCTGTCCGGCAATCCGGGTCCTCTGCTGGTGCTTCTGCTGATTTGCAGGATATGGAAGCGGAGAACGAACGTCTTCGCCGAAGTAATCAGGAATTAAAAGGGAGTCTGCTCGTTCTGTCGGATCGGTTGAAAGAACTGGAAAAAGGCATGGGGGGACCCTCGAGCTGATTAGTCTTCGAGGGACATGCTCATATAATTCCGACCGTCATATTCACCCACTTCAAGAAGTCCCGGATTGGGATACCCCTGAGACAGTAATTCTCTCTGTGCTTTGATAAATGTGGCGGAACTGCTTTGCGTCTCCTTCTTCTCAAGGAAGATGATCCCCACTTCTTTCTTTTTATCCTTTTGCCATCCATGGAAGATCGTTCCAAAAGGGGCTTTGGTGATCTCTTTGACGATGATATATTTCCCAAATTGCACAAGGGGGTTTACGGCCGCCTCTCGTATATGATCTGGAACTTGTTCTTGTTCTGCCGTTTGTATTCGTATTTTTGTCTCATGAATATGCAGACTCTCTGTCTGTTCCTGTAAGAGCGCTCCGCAGGAGTGGCATTTGGGAGCGTCACCCCATTGTACGCCCATTATATTCAGGGAGGATCCACACCCTGTACAGGTCATCACCGTTTTCCCCTGTTGTTTTAAGGCGAGTCTTAGCTGGCTTTCGGTTACATAACCGTTTTTAACTAGGATCTCACCGAGAAGCACGGTTTGACCCGATTCCAGTTTCTGATTCTGCTTTCGAAGGGCGGCATGCACCTGTGTAGGCGTGAGAATTTTCGATTCAATCAGTATTTCCCCAATTTTCATTGGGCCCTTGATTTCTCCATTCCGGGCGTATGGGGCGAGTTCCTTCGCTTCTTTCTGGAATTTCTCAAGTTGTTCTCGGGAGACTAACTTTTTCTCGATCAGTCGTATGGATAAAGGTCGGTCAGATTCGTCCGCTTTACAGATATCCATCTGTTTGGGAAGAACAATCCCCCGTTTCAGAAGGATCCTTTCCAGTATAAAATCAACGGTCTCCATGCAAACTAGTATACCAAATCATCCTCCTTGAGGTCATATGAGGCCGGAATTTGAAGGGATATGGTATGTCTGTTTCCGACAACGGGGCGAAGAGGTATAATGGAGAAAATGAAGGTTACTTTACCCCCATTACTTGCTCAAATTTTTGAATCCATTCGGAAAGACGGAGGTCGGGCACTTCTCGTCGGCGGTTTTGTACGCGACCTTGTCCTGGGGATCGATTCAGTAGACTATGATGTAGAAGTATACGGACTCGATGTGGAGAGCCTTAACAATTTACTTTCGCAGTCAAGTGAGGTTGTTTCTGTAGGAAAGGCTTTCGGAGTCCTCAAGGTAAAAGGCATCGATACCGATTTTTCTCTTCCCCGGAAAGATTCGAAAGTCGGAAAAGGGCATCGCGGGATCGCGGTAGAAACGGATCCGGGACTCTCTTTTCCGGATGCGGCTCGGAGAAGAGATTTTACGATCAACTCCATGGGATTGGATCCTCTTACGGGGGAAATCCTCGATCCTTTTGATGGGCGGGGAGATCTGAAAAACCGGGTATTGCGTGTTACTGATCCGAAAACCTTTCCCGAGGATCCTCTTCGACCCTTGCGTGCCGTACAATTTCTCTCTCGGTTTGATCTGACCGCAGAGGAAACGTTGACCTCCCTGACCCGGTCGATGGTTTCGAGGGGAGATCTTCAGGAACTTGCGGAAGAGAGAGTTTTCGATGAATTCAGTAAACTCCTACTGAAAGGAGACCAGCCTTCCAGAGGGTTATATTTTATGAAGGAATCTGGCCTCCTCGAACTTTTCCCTGAGATGAGTGCCATGGTCGGTTGTGAACAGGAGCCGGAATGGCATCCGGAGGGGGATGTCTGGGTTCACACCTTGATGGCTCTGGATGTAGCGACCACCTTTCGCTCTGGAGATCGAGAGGAAGATTTGATCTTGATGTTGGGGGTCCTCTGCCATGATTTTGGGAAGCCGGCAACGACGGAGAAAATTGACGGACGGTGGCGTTCTTTCGATCACGAAGGGGCAGGGGAGGCTCCGACCCGAACCTTCCTTCAGGGTCTCAAAGGGGTTCCTGAGCGGGTGGTGGAATCGGTTGTTGCGCTGGTAAAGACTCATCTGACCCCGGCCCATTGGCAGAAAGGATCTGCCGGCCCCGGTGCCTACCGTCGATTGGCGCGGAAATTGGAATTGGCAGGAACTTCCTCGGAAATGTTGGAAAAAGTGGCAAGATCGGACCATTTTGGTCGCACAACGCCAGATGCCTTGGCGCGGGAATTTCCAGCGGGGGATTCTTTCCTAGAGAAGGTACGAGCGCTTAAAATCGAGAAAGAGGCCCCCAAAGATGTCGTCTTAGGTCGACACTTAATTGCTCATGGATTTACTCCAGGACCGCAATTTGGGGGAATTTTACAGCGTTGTAGGGATGTTCAATATGAAAAGGGAATCGAAACCCCGGAGGAGATTTTAGCCATAGTATTGGCGGATTTTCCCAAAGATACCGAATAATTGGCCCAGATCCTGAAAATTTGCACAAAAAGAGGCTGGAATTCCGTCAGGTTTCGTAACTATAGTCTATAGTAAGGTAAGTGATGTCTCAGA
>CAYRLD010000290.1:0-3712 GCA_964424925.1 uncultured Planctomycetales bacterium | reverse complement strand
CCAAAATATGAATATATTTCCAGATCGTGAGGGCTTCGGGATATCTCTTTTCCCGCATATATCGCAGAGCACGATCCTGTTCCCGGTCTAGATTGAGAGGGCCAAGCCGAACCATCAAGATATCATCCTGCGAATGGGTTGAGACAATGCGAGCCCCCTCCATACCTTGTTGAAGAGTAACAACGCCCTCTTTCACATCAACAATCACTCCCTGGAGAACGCGACCGTCTTTCAGGTGAAGAATGTCAGCAGAAAGAGGAAGGCTTGATCCGAACAAGCCGAAGAAAAGTAGCGTCCATTTCATGAGAGAAGAGAAAGCAAAGATGATGCCAACCGAGAGAAAATGATGACCGCTTCAAGTCTTTGATGCCGAAGGAATTGGATCGAGGTCTTTCTTCTCCGGAAGAAGGAAAGATCAAATCGTTCAATTATCCCGCTTCCGTGGATTGAAAACGTTCAATCCATACTTCTCCATTTTCCGACGCAACGTTGGACGAGAAATCTCAAGTAAGGAGCACACCTTCCCAAGATCCCAGCCACAAAACCGTAGCGCATCGAGAATCGCGTCCTGCTCGATCCGAGAGAGCGATCGGGTTACGGGAAGAACAGAGACCTGACCTAAATGTTCTAAAAATGAACTCGCGCGTAACGGACCCTGCGGGGAACGGACTACCGTTCGAAGAACAATATTCTCCAGTTCCCGAACATTCCCCGGCCAATCATAGGAAACGAGAACCTCCATCGCATCATCGGTGACTTCGGGAAGAGCAAGCCCCTGATCCCCGGAGATTCTTCGGGTAAAATGGGATACGAGGTCCGGGATATCCTCTCGACGGTCCCGAAGGGGGGGCAACTGGATATGAAGAACACTTAAACGAAAATAGAGATCGGGTCGAAACTCCCCCGTCTTTACCATGTCAGGAAGACTTCTATTTGTGGCGGCCACAGCATGGAAACGAGCGGCAATGGGTCGATCCCCCCCGACACGCTCGAACGTTCTCTCCTGGAGAAGTCGTAATAGGCGGCTCTGCATCCTCGGGGTCAATTCCCCAATCTCATCGAGAAAGAGAACACCTCCCTGCGCCAATTCCACTCTTCCCGGACGATCTTGCACCGCTCCTGTAAAAGAACCTCTCTCATGACCAAAAAGAGTGCTCTCAAATAGAGTTTCCACAAGAGAAGAGCAATCCACAACAATGAAAGGGCGGTCTTCTCCTCCCAAGTGATGGATCGAGCGAGCGGCGAGTTCTTTCCCGACTCCGCTCTCGCCTTCAATCAAGGTTACTGCACGGGTACGGGAGGAATGGCCCATCATCCGGCAAGCCTCCAACATAGAGGAACTAGACCCAATAAAAGCCCCCGAATTCTGAGGGGAAGGGGTTTCTATTGAAGAGGCGACAGGGACCCGCTGCTCAACCCCTCGCAAAATGGTTCCAATCTCATCACGACCAAAAGGTTTACGCAAAAAGTAGTCGGCCCCACCCGCTATCGCTCGAGAAGCGGTCGATAGCGGTTCAAAACCACTCATCATCGCAAGCGGAAGGTTCCGATATTTCTGACGAATTTGAGGAATAAGATCGAGTCCATTGGAATGACCGAGACACACATCAAGAAAGACAACCTCGGGAGGATCCTCAACAAGGCGCGGAAGACATTCGGTAGCGGTATGAATACAGATGGGATCATGTCCGAGTTGGACGCACGTTTCCCGCAACATCTCAGATAGAACTTCGTCGTCATCCACAATTAGGATACGCACCGAGATTCCTCTCCTAGGGGAAAATCGAGTCGAACCTCGGTCCCCCTTCCTAAAGCCGATATCAAAGAAATCTTCCCGCCATGAAGGTCCATAATTTTTTTGACGATCGGAAGACCCAAACCCGTTCCCTCTCGTTTTGTCGTATGAAATAGTTGGAACGCATTTTTCTGGGCGCGAGGATTCATGCCCTCGCCCCAATCTTTCACGGAAATACGGACACCCTCCCGAATCGAAGAAACCCGTATGGAAATCGCCCCCTCCCCTCCTATCGCCTCCGCCGCATTCAGCAGAATATTATTGAGCACTTCTCGAAGCCGTTCCGGGTCCGCGTACACTCTTCCCTCCCGAAAATGGACTTGCACAGAGAGAGAGGGGAAGCGTTCTTTCACCTCCTCGACCACAGATCCAAGGAGGGAACGAGTCGAAAGGAGCGTAGGAAAAAGAACCACCGGCTTCGCAAAGTCTTGAACATGTCGAAGAAAGGCATCGATCCGAGTGACCTGCTCCATTAATACTCCGATTTTACGATCAAAATGAGAATCGAAAGCGGGGTCTTTCTGGAGAAGATCAAGCCCGATTTGAAGGGAGGTTAGGGGGGTCCGAATCTCATGAACCATCAGAGAGGAGAATTCCCCAAGGGCACGCAGGTGTTCCAGGCTACGAAGTTGTTCCAGCCGTTCATCTATCAAAGTCCGAAGTTCTCGCTTCCCCGCAGCCCCCCCCCGGAGAATATGAAGCAACGCAATCCGTTTTCGCGCCCCCGGAACGGGAAGAAGCCCTGTCCTTCCCTGTAGCCGGCGTCCATTGGTGCGGAAAAAGCAGGCTCGAGGGACCCACTGGTCTTTCTGCCCCTCCCAAGAATTGAGCAGATCATGGAGAAGAAGCCTCGTTCCCTTTCCCGCACAGGATAGGATCGGTTCGCTCCACTCCTCCACACTATTCACCTCAAAGAGTCGACAGAAGGCCTCATTTGCATCAAGAATCAGCCCACTGGGGACAGCCAAAACCGCCACCGCTTCCTCTGTCTCATGACAGAGTTGCGAAGCGCTCAAGTGTGACGATCTTTGAACCTCTGTAGGAATACCCATGCCGCCCTCCGTAGCGCAGCGGAACCTCAAACCCTGGGGCCTTACACGACAGGGAAAAAGAATCCCCGGAACAAACTTCAAAAAACGGACACATTAATTAAACGCAATCCATACATAATGTGTTATGAACATTATTTATGTATCTTACGAAACCGATCCAGCTAGATCAATCCACAAGAAGGGAGTTCCGCTTCAGAGAGGTGGGTCTATTGACATTCCGCTGTCATTTTGTTTTCCTGTCTCCGCACGTTGTGGCCACGAAATTAAGGGCCGGTACAGAGACCCATTCCCTTTCGGATCCAATGATAACCATGGGCAAAAACACCTACAAATCGACCTTAAATCTTCCTCAAACGGAATTTCCCATGAAAGGGAAGTTGACCACTATGGAACCCGCGATGAGGGAGCATTGGGATTCCATGAATATCCATGGAAAGATCCTAGAGGCCCGGAAAGAGTCCCCAAAATGGATTCTGCATGACGGCCCCCCCTATGCCAATGGACAAGTTCATATTGGGACCGGGCAGAATAAGATCTTAAAAGACTTCGTGGTTAAATATAGGACCATGAAAGGGTACCGCTCCCCCTTCGTCCCCGGATGGGATTGCCATGGGCTTCCGATTGAACATAAGGTCGTGAAAGACCTTGGGTCAAAGGCGAAAGAATTGCCGAAGCATGAAATTCGGAAACGATGTCTCGAATTTGCCCAAAAATATATCGACCTACAAAGAGACCAATTCAAGTCGCTCGGTGTATTCGGGGATTGGGATCATCCCTACCTCACGATCAATCCCGATTATGAACTCGCTATTTTAGAAGTTTTTGAACTTCTTTGGCAAAAGGGGCACGCCGCCCGTAGAAAAAA
>CAYRLD010000289.1:0-3725 GCA_964424925.1 uncultured Planctomycetales bacterium | reverse complement strand
GGACAGTCGATCCATCAAGATCTCCTATCCGGAAATGATGTCAAAGACCAAACGATCCTCTTTTGGATGTCCGCCGTACAAGAATATTGCGCGAACCATGACTCTCACGATCAAAAGCCGTGTGACACTCGACGAGCGGTCGAGTTCCAATATGACCTGATGGTGAGCGCCCTTCTGAAAAATCAACGCACCTCTTCTACCAGCAACAATGCGGGACTACTCCTCCCGCTCTTTTAATCTTCCCACTCCAACCCTCACCAAAAAGGGGACATTTCCGATATTGGGAATGTCCCCTTTTTTTCAAATCCGCCCACTCCCCTTGACAACCAGAAACGCCGAATGGTCTCATACCTATCTTGATCCATCCATTTCTCGGACTGGCCAATGCGATAAGCGGAGAGAACTCTGTGGGGACACCTCTTCTCTGGGGGATCTTTCTCGGCATCGTCCTCTTTCTTCTTGTCCTCGATCTGGGAGTTTTCCACCGTAAGAGTCGGGAGATTGCGTTACGAGAAGCTCTGATCTGGAGCGCATTCTGGGTCCTGCTCTCTCTTGCTTTTAACGGGTGGATCTACTTTGGATTTGAGAATGGAAAACAACTCGGAACCGATTTCTTTACCGCCTACCTCCTCGAGAAAGCTCTCAGTGTAGACAACCTCTTCGTCTTCCTTTTGATCTTTGCTCATTTTCAAGTTCCAAAGGAGGTACAGCACCGAGTCCTCTTTTGGGGGATCATTGGAGCGTTGGTGACTCGGGGAATCTTTATCCTGGCGGGTGCCGCCCTCGTCGCTTCTTTCTCCTGGATTCTCTACCTCTTTGGAGGGTTCCTGGTTTTCGTTGGGATCAAACTCTGCTACGAAGGGGATCCCGATGTTGACCCTGATAAGAATCTTGCCCTACGTCTCTATAAAAGGTGGTTTCCCGCAACAGACCAATATCACGGGGCCTCTTTCTTTATCCGAGAGGCGGGAAAAAAAATCGCAACTCCCCTACTTCTGGTTTTGATTGTCATTGAAACCACTGATGTATTGTTTGCCGTCGATTCCATTCCCGCGGCTTTTGGGGTAACCACAGATCCTTTCATTGTCTTCACTTCAAATATATTTGCGGTACTAGGTCTTCGAGCTCTCTTCTTTGTTCTCTCTGGGATTATGCAAAAGTTTATCTATCTCAATATTGGTCTCGGCTTGGTTCTTGCCTTTATCGGGGCAAAAATGCTCGGTGAACCGTGGCTTTGGGAACATGTTCCTACCTGGATCACCCTCTCTATCATTTCAACCTTGATCGCAGGATCGATGATCCTTTCCCTCTTCCGGCAACCAAAGAAGGAGTCATAAATCTTTCTTTGAAGGAAACTCCTTTGTACCTTGGAGCCCATGAAGGTCCTACTCTTCTTACTCTTATTCGCCCCTCAAGAGACCGAACCGGAACCGTTCCGACTCGCTCCTTTTCTGCAAAATGTGACAAAAACAAGGATCACCATCTGCTGGAGAACCCAAAAGAGTTCAAAAGGGGTCATCCGATACGGGAAGACAGAAGAATTGAAGCGCCGAAAGGAAGGTCCGGAAGGAACCAAGCACGAAATCCGAATTCATGACCTCGCCCCAGGAACCCTATACTATTATAAGGTAGGATCCTGGAAAGGGAGATTTCGCACCGCCCCAGGGGACCAAGACCCCTTCTCTTTTGTTCTCTTTGGGGATGGAAGGACGGGGCATAAAACCTACGGAAAAATCGTCCGCCAGATTGCAAAGCTCAATCCCGATATTGTCGTCCATTCCGGGGATTTGGTAGAAAATGGTCGGATTCTTTCTCAGTGGAAGAACTTCTTTGAACTCTCCGACCCTCTCCTCCGAAATACCCCCTTTTTCCCGGCTCTGGGGAACCATGAAAGGAATTCAAAGAACTATTTCGATTTCTTTGCCCTTCCTGGAAAAGAGCGCTACTACTCTTTCGATTACGGACCCGCTCATTTTGTCGTCCTAGACTCGAATGGAAATTTCAAGAGCGACGATACCTTCCTAAAATGGCTAAAAAGAGATCTTGCCGCGACTCGAAAACCGTTCACTTTTGCCCTCTACCATCATCCGGCGGTTACCTGCACTTTCACCGAACTACGACGATTTTCGGCCGCGCAAATGTATTCCATCTGGGGAAAGATCTTTGAAAAGGGAAGACTCTCCTTCGCTCTCCAGGGGCATAACCACAACTATCAACGCGCGGAGAAGAATGGGGTCACGTACATTACTTCCGGAGGAGCCGGAGCCCCTCTCTATCCCCTGGGGAAGAAGATTCCCGAATTGAAATCGGGACGCGTGGTAAATCATTTCGTTCATTTCCAGGTCACAAACAACAAAGTCACCGTCAAAGTCATCGATATCGAAGGAAATATCATCGACCGTTTTGTCCGCAAATCGGAAGAATAGCGGAACTTCTCCTTCTCGAGTCGCGTCAAAGCCCCGAGCAACAAGGAGAAGTAAAATGATGAAAATATTTACGCTAACAATCGCCATGATTCTGGTGGGGACCCTTCCCACTTTGGCAAATGTCCAACCAGACAGGTCCATTGGGGAAAAGAGTTTCCACCTGAATATGGGCGTCTGGGTGGATCTTGAATATGACGCTCTACGTATGTCAGAACGGGTCCAGAAGATAAAATTCCTGAGTGAAGACTATTTCCTTCTTATGGAGCGTTACCCTGAGATTCTTCCCTATCTAGGCCTGGGGAAACGGCTGATACTCGTTCTAAACGACGAAATCATCGCCATCACGCCAGATATGTGATCCTGGGAATTTTTATTGCCGCAAATCCCCCCGTTGCTATAATGCGAGCCGTTTTTTAACCCATTCAGGATCACTGGATTATGATGCATCTAGCCGTATCAACGCTCCTCCTGGCACAAGAAGGAGCCACGCAGCCGCAGGGTTCGATCTTCAGCCTTGTCGTCCCCATGTTGTTGATCTTTGTCGTTCTCTATTTCATGATGATCCGCCCTCAGCGGAAACAACAGAAAGAGCGAGAAGGCATGATCGATAATATCAAGAAGAACGACCATGTTCTGACCAATGGCGGAATCTTCGCCATCGTAGACAAGGTAAAAGAGAAAGAATTCATCGTTAAAATCGACGAAAAGAGTGACGTACGTATGCGTCTCGCCAAGACCGCCATCGCTGGTTTGGTCAAAGATTCCGGCCGAGAAGAGAAAAAGTCGGAACCGGTAAAGGCCTCGAAATAGTTCACAAACCCTTTTTTGACGGATAACTAATGGATACTCGAAAGTGGTTCATCGCTCTCTTGCTTGGCTCACTCGCCTGCGGCTACATCGTTTCCCCTCTGCCCAATAAACCGGAGTTCCTCAAAGACTTCAAGGTTACCCCGGGGATTGATCTGGAGGGTGGAGCCGAACTGACCTACCGAATCCTCTACGCATCCGAAGAGGATAAAGAGCGTCAGACAAAAAAGCAGATTCCCCAGAAACTGATCGATATTCTGAGAAAACGTGTCGACCAGAGAGGTTTGAAAGAGCCTCGAATCAACCTGATGAACGAAGATCAAATCGTGATCCAGTTGGCCGTTCACTCGGAAGATGCACTTCAGGACTACAAAGACCTTCTCAAGAAACAGGGAAAGTTGGAAGAACGAGAAGTCGGGACACGTGAACTTCATGAATTGTGGATGAGAGAGGGAGGGACCCCTGAAGATGCCCCCGAAGGCTGGTTTGCCA
>CAYRLD010000288.1:0-3728 GCA_964424925.1 uncultured Planctomycetales bacterium | reverse complement strand
CGAAGAGAGAAGACAAAACAATTGCAGGGCTACATCGACATCCCGCCATCGATCACAATCGTTTGCCCGGTAATATAGGCGGCTCCATCTCCTGCGAGATAGACGACCGCACTGGCAATTTCGTTCGTTTCTCCCATTCTCTTAAAGGGGACGCCTTCCAAAGCGGCTTCGACCGTCTTTTCGTCCATTTGAGCCACCATATCGGTTCGAATGAACCCGGGCGCAATCGCATTCACCGTGACCCCTCGACTCGCATATTCCCGAGCCGCAGATTTGGTCATGGCGATGAGTCCCCCTTTAGAGGCACTGTAGTTTGCCTGCCCCGGGTTTCCCATAATTCCGGCGATACTTGAAATGTTGATTACCCGGCCATGTTTCGATCGGAGGAGGCTGCGAGAGGCTGCCTTCATGAATCGGTACGGCGCTTTTAGGTTAATTTCAATGACGGGATCCCACTCTTCATCTTTCATTCGGATTAAGAGGTTGTCGCGGGTGATTCCGGCATTGTTTACAAGGATGTCGAGTCCTCCAAACTTTTCGACGGTCTGCTTTACGGCGGACTCTACTTCCTCCGTGCTGGTGACATCGGTTTTTATGGCGAGTCCATTCGGAATTTGCCCTACGACTTCCTGCAATAACGTTTCGTTCGTCGCGATACAGGACACGTTAGCTCCCGCCGCTCCGAGAGCGATGGCGATCTCTTTTCCGATGCCGCGGGAGGCTCCCGTGACGAGTGCAGTTCTTCCGGTAAGGTCAATGTTCATGAGAAAAATATCCTGAAAGGGGGTTTCTTATTCGATTGATTCGACAGAAGCCTCTGGATCGATTCTTCGGATCATGCCTGCGAGGACTTTCCCAGGGCCAAATTCAAAGTAGTTTTTGGCTCCCATCGCGCGGACGGACGCTTCCCACCGAACGGTTCCACAGA
Source organism: uncultured Planctomycetales bacterium (assembly GCA_964424925.1). GTDB lineage: Bacteria > Planctomycetota > MHYJ01 > MHYJ01 > JACPRB01 > CAYRLD01. Next base: position 2,800 of record CAYRLD010000288.1, on the reverse strand, counting down.
CCTGATTTCCGAGCGCGGAGCGAATCTCTTCCGGATCGGTCAACGGGGTGGCGGTATAGTTTGCGTAGACCGGAATACGGGGGGAGGCGATCGATACTTCCGCGAGTTCCGCCTTCATCTTTTCCGCAGCTGGGGTCATGACAACAGAGTGGTACGCTCCGGCCACGCGAAGGGGGATCACTTTCCGTGCGCCCGCTTCTTTACATTTTGCACTGGCCGTTTTGAGCGCTTCTTTTTCTCCACTGATGACGATCTGCCCCGGAGCGTTTAGGTTTGCAATTCCGACATCCCCTTCGAGATGGGGGGTAACTTGTTCCTCTTTCATTCCGATAATGGAGGCCATTCCGGAAGGGGTTGCATCACACGCTTCTTGCATGTACTTGCCCCTCTTTTGGACCAGGCGAACCCCGTCTTCCAGAGAGAGTGAGTCTGCATAGACATGCGCCGTATATTCTCCGAGGGAAAGTCCAGCTGCTACCTCCGGATTTTTCGATCCGTGTTGGGCTTCGTAGTGACGGAGCATCGCCAGCCCATGAACAAGGAGGGCGGGTTGGCAGATGTCGGTTCGGTTGAGTTCTTCTTGCGGGCCTTCTAGACAGACCTTGATTAGATCGAAATCGAGGATTTCGTTTGCCTGGAGAAAGATCTCCCGTCCAGGAGAGTCATTGTCAAAGAGAATTTTTCCCATGCCAACGGCCTGTGCACCTTGGCCGCTGAAAATATATGCATTGTTTACCATCGAAGGATGATTGTCCCCCATGTTAGGCCTGCTCCCATCGCCGTCAGCAAGACCAGGTCTCCCCGTTCTAAACGTCCTCCTCGTACAGCCTCGTCGAAGGCGACCGGGATCGAGGCGGAGGAGGTGTTTCCATAATTATGGATATTCACAAATACTTTTTCTTCTGAGAGATTCATTCGATCCCGAACCGCTTCAATCATCCGGGCGTTCATCTGATGTGGAATAATTAGTTTTAGGTCATCGACGGTGAGATTGCATGCATCAAGGGCTTCTTGGATGATAGAGACGAACTTGGGGACCGCAAATTTATAGACCTCCCGACCTTTCATTTGGATATAGACGTCTTTGCTCTCCCATCGGTCTGGCGTAGGCATCATAGCGGACCCTCCCGCCGGTACGATGATCAAGTGCTCCATCCGTCCATCCGCCCCGTTCTTTGCATAGAGAACGTCGCTTTCGCCATCGGAAGGGCCGAGGACCATTGCCCCAGATGCATCTCCGAAAATGATGCAGGTGCCTCGATCTTCATAATTGGTGATTCGAGAGAGAACTTCTGCTCCTAGAACGAGACATCTCTTCGACTGCCCATTGGCCACCATCGCCCAGGCACTGGAAAAGGCGTATGCGAATCCAGCGCAGGCGGCGAGGTTATCGACCGCTCCGGCATTAAAGCATCCCAATTTCTTCTGAAGATAGACCGCGCTGGCCGGTACGACTCGATCGGGGGAGGAGGTAGCGAAGATGATCATGTCGATCTCTTCCGGTGTTACATTGGCCGCTTCCATCGCCGCCCGTGCCGCTTCCACGCCCATGTCGGAGGCCGCGAGATGTTCCTCGGCAATATGTCGTTCTTTAATCCCGGTGCGAGCGGTTATCCACTCGTCATTGGTATCGACCATTTTGCTGAGTTCTTCGTTGTTGAGGATTTTTTCTGGCGCGAAGGAGCCGGTGCCGAGGATTTTGACCGGGATAGCTGTTCTCATGAAATTCCTGTCACGTGTTTATGATTTTTGGAACCAGTTCGAAAAACGATTTTTCTTGTTGAGACTTTTTAATCCATCCACGATATGTTCATTCAAACTGTCGCGAATAAAATTGGCGGTCATACGGATTGCATTATGAATGGCGTCTCCTTTGGAACGACCGTGCGACTTGATGACGATCCCTCGAACGCCCAGGACGGGAGCCCCTCCGAACTTCTTAAAGTCGAATCGGCCGATGATATCTTCCACCCCTTTTGTGAAAGTCTCACTCTTATCTTCAATGGCCGAAAGTTGCCGGTAGAAGAACTGTGCTTGTCCTTCCCCCATTTTCAGCATCATGTTCCCGGTGAATCCATCGCAGATAATGACGTCCGCACTTCCTCGGTACATCTTGTGCGGTTCTATATTTCCAACGAAGTTTAGGTTTGATTTCTCAAGCAGTTCGTACGATTCACGGATGAGATCCGTTCCTTTCGAACGCTCTTCTCCAATATTGAGAAGTCCTACTCGAGGATTGGTCACTTCAGGTCGGAGATAATGGAAATAGACCGAACCCATGACCGCGTATTGAAGAAGATGGATCGGTTTACAGCTTTTATTGGCCCCGACATCGAGCATGGCGCTGAAGCCTTCGTCGGTCGGGATCGGAATGGCGATGCCGGGTCGTTTTACCCCTTCAAGGGTTCCGAGTCCGAGGACCGGAACGGTTGCCCCGCCCACGAGTGCCCCTGTGTTGCCGGCCGAGATGATCGCTTCGGCTTCTCCCTTTTTGACCATTCCGAGGCCCACACGGAGGGAAGAGTCCGGTTTTCCGCGAAGTCCTTTGGCAGGGTCTTCTCCCATACCGATAACTTCGGAGGCGTGTCGGATCTCGATATTCTTGGGTGCATCTGAGAGGAGGGGTTTGAGAGCTTCCTCTTGACCAACGAGGGTCAAAGTTAGATCTGTAATCTCTTTGGCGGCTGCGAGGGTTCCGGAGACTATTTCCCCGGGTGCATGATCTCCCCCCATCGCATCAATGACGATTTTCATGGATGCCCCCAATTCTATCCCGACTGAGCGCGGACTACAACTTCCG
>CAYRLD010000287.1:0-3731 GCA_964424925.1 uncultured Planctomycetales bacterium | reverse complement strand
AATAATTCCCATCACGCCGTCGCGCACAAGTTTCATGACCGTACCGCGCTCGAAATTCCCCAAGACCCCCTTGATCCGCCAGAGAAGCCATCCCGAAAGGAGAACCGACCCCAGAAGCCCCGGAAGGGAGAATCCCCAAGCAAGCCACCCCACAAGCGCACTTCCTGCCACCGCCGCCAAGAGCCCCCCGGCAGCAACCACAAAAAGCCCCTTCTGCGGAGCCCCCTCCTCAAGCGTGCTGACGAGCGTGAGAAAAAGAACATAGAGGACATTCATCCCGGCAAGAAGACCGAGATCCCGGGACACGCAAGAGACAACCACGACCCCCAGAAGAAAGTTCCCCCCCCGAACGAGCCCCATGAAAAGGGGCCCCACGCCCTGAAGTTTCTTTCCCCCGAAATTATAGAGGAGGATCAAGCCGACAATCGCACCCCAGACTCCGAATCGAATTCCCAAGGAGCCTTGCACCCCCAGCCAGGAAAGAGCGTAGACCCCACCTGCAGAAAGAAGGAGAAGGATAAATAGAAAAACGGAAGCACTTCCGACGGAAATCAAGCCGGAGGGGAGAACCCGATCGGGATAAATTTCCCGGTCCCGCTTGCGGTCGGCAAGATCGTTCGATCCCATTCCGAAGCAGTAAAGAGTGGCAGAAATGAACGCAAGAACGGGAAGAAGGCGGAGATCAACGGCCCCTCCGGTAGCGATCACGACCCCAGCAAAGCTGTCCGCCACCGCCGTCAGTACGAGCGGAAAGCGGACGAGGCGTAGATACGAAAACACGGTCCCCTACCCGCCGAGCAGGCGAGTAATATCGTTGTACGTAACAAAGACGATCAACGACAAAAGGAAGACCAGCCCGACATATTGGAAGATCGCGACGAACTTGTCCGAAGGAGCCTCACCTCGAATCTTCTCGATCCCCAGGAGAAGAATATGTCCTCCATCGAGAACGGGAATCGGAAGTAGGTTAAAGATACCGAGATTGACCGTGATGAGAGCGAGAAGCCAAAGAAGGTTCCCCGGCGCGAGCGCAGCACTATCATAAGAAACCTTAAAGATACCGACCGGCCCGGCAAGCCCTTTGGTCGACTCTTCGGCCACCACAAGCTTGTACAACAATTGAAATGTCAGATACCCGATATCGATCGGCTCCGCCATTCCATCCTTGAACGCTTGACTGAAAGAACGTTTCCGGAGAATCCGCGCATAGTCGAGAACCACACTCCCCGCTTCATCCAGAACACCAAGTTTCGCGAAATCACATTCGGTCACCGTCTCCGGCTCCAGATCAAATTTCAGTCTCTCCTCGCCTCTTTGAACTTCAATCGCAACCGTCTGGATATCCCCAGCAAAAGCGTGAACGAAAAGATCACGAGAAATTGTTATCTCACCGACATTTCCATCAAAGGAGACCAGCTCATCCCCCGACTGTACTTTGCCAACAAAAGGGGAGGCCTTCGTCACGTCCGCAAATTTGCGCGAAGGCTGATACATCACCCCAATCTTTCCCCGGCCGAGGTGGCTGAAGGTCGGCTGAATCTTCTCCCAGAGAACCTCTTCTCCCCGTTTAATTTCAAACGAGAGCGTGACGCCAACAGAGGGCTCCACGATATCCTTTAGATCCTGCCAACTCCGGACATCAATTCCATAAACCGTCTTCCCTTCCCGTTCCCGATAGAGTCGAGCGGCCCGCTTTGGCTCTTCCGCACGAAGTTTTCTCCGCAAGCGAGTCCAGAGGTCTTCATGAAAACCTTCGATCCGAACAATGATATCGCCCGCTTTCAGTTTTCCCCAGGCAGGATCGCCTTTGGCCACCCCACCGATGATCGCCTCGAGAAGCCGAGAATCTTCCGCAAATCGCCGCACTTCTTTGGACGGAAGAGTGAGAGGTACATCAAATATATCCCCTTCGATCGTATCTTCGGGACGGCGTCGAACCTGAAGAACCGTTTCTTTCCCGCCACGCTCACGCAACATCTCGAGAAGACGTTGCCCGCTGAAGACCCGTTCCCCATCGATCGCAAGAATTTCATCCCCCGACTTCACGCCAGCGGTCGCCAAAGCCGACCCTTCTGTTATTTTGGGAAATCGAGTAGAGACCGGAATCGTTCGATGACTTTCCGACCCTTCCTGCTTCACGTTCAGGGAAACCTCTTTGTCTCCCCTTCGAACGGTCACCGGAACCATCGACCCCTTCTTCCGGCGTACCATCTCAATACGATAATGATCGCCACTCTGGACAGACACATCCCCCACCTTGGTAATCACATCGCCAGGGAGCATGCCCGCATACGTTTCCGGTTTCCCCGGGATCGCAACTTCAGGGGACATCTCGTACTTTCCGAGAAGGAAGGCAAAGATACAGATCGGAAAAGCGATGATGAGATTCATGATCGCTCCGGCAGAAAAGATCTGAAGTCGTTGCCACCCGGTCTTAGATGATAATTCATCATCTTCGCCGGTCTTTTCATCCCCGATCGTCTCCCCCGCCATCTTTACGTAGCCACCCAAGGGGATCCAAGAGATCCGGTATTCCGTATCCCCTTTCTTCTTTTTCCAGATGGCCGGACCGAACCCAAGAGAGAACGCTTCGACGCGAACCTTGTTCCGCTTCGCCATGACGAAGTGACCGAGCTCATGAAGGAAAATCAAGAGCCCCAGGCCAATAATAATTTCCGCGATCCAAACAAGAGACATCAGGAAGTCCAGCATCCAGCCTCCGTGCGGGCCCATCGGTCCGCTTGCAATACATGATCCAGATTCGGATCCGCCACCGGCTCATGCCGATCCATCACCGATTCCACAAGAGTAAAAATATCGACAAAAGAGATCTTCCTCTTCAAAAAGAGGTCGACCGCAACTTCATTCGCACCATTCAAAACCGCCCCCATCGTGCCCCCCACTTCTGCGGCACGCAGCCCGAGAGAGAGAGACGGAAACTTTTCCACATCGGGCTCTCGAAAGGTCAACGATCCAGCCTCGGCAAGGTTCAACGATTTCGCCCGTCCTGGATAGCGGTGAGGGAAAGTGAGCGCATACTGAATCGGGGTTCGCATGTCGGGAACCCCCATCTGCGCGATCATCGATCCATCCTGATATTCCACAATGGAATGAACAATCGACTGAGGATGAACCACGACATCAATCTGGTCTGGCCGCAAACCGAATAGCCAGCGGGCCTCCAAGATTTCGAGCGCTTTATTAAACATCGTGGCCGAATCGATCGTAATCTTCTGCCCCATATCCCACGTAGGATGATTCAGGGCTTCCTCCACGGTCACATCCCGTAGTTTCTCTTTAGAATGGTTCGCAAAAGGTCCGCCCGAAGCGGTCAGAATAATTCTTTTCACCTCATGCCGTCCACCACTCTGCATCGCTTGAAAAATAGCGTTATGTTCACTATCGATCGGAAGAAGAGAGCAATCGTTCTTTCGGGCCGCTTCGAGCATGATCGGCCCCGCCATCACAAGAGCTTCCTTGTTCGCCAGAGCCACCGTCTTTCCCGCTTCCAGAGCACGAAGCCCCGGCTCCAATCCCGCGGCACCCGTAATCGCCGCGACGACAACATCAACATCATCGGCCTCTACAAGATCCGCTGGATCCGCAAGAACCTCCGTCCCATTGGAATGCGAGGAGAGTTGATCTCTCGATTCAGGATCGGTCATCGAAACTCTTCGAGGAGAAAATTCCCGAATCTGTTCGGACATCTCTTGCCACCGGGTTCGAGCCGC
>CAYRLD010000286.1:0-3745 GCA_964424925.1 uncultured Planctomycetales bacterium | reverse complement strand
GTATCGATCTCCCTCTACGGAACGACCGAAGAGACCCACCAGGCGATCACTCGTGGAAAAGTTCCTCTCGCAAGAATCCTCGACGGAATCGACCGACTGCGAAAAAGAGATGTAGCGGTCCACCTGAAATGGATATTGATGAAGGGGAATTCCCACGAAACGGAAGAGTTTCTCTCTTTGGCCGAAGATCTCGATCTCTCTTACATGATCGATACCACAATCACCAGCCGGTACGACGGCGAACAAAACAGCCTCGCAACCAGAGTGGAAATGGATACCCTCGGGGAACTCTATCGAGGCCCGCTCAACGCGCAATTGATAAAGAAACAAATTACGGGTGACCCCCATGAATTCCGGTGCAACTGCGCCCGGGGGAATGCTGCGATCTTCTCCAATGGGGATGTCACCTCATGTATTGCGGTTCCTCTTCCCGCTGGAAACGTATTGAAACAATCCTTCTCAGAAATCTGGAAGAGTTCCCCGGTCTTTGAGAAGATTCGAAATTATCAGGGGGACGACTACAAACATTGCTCACCCTGCCAGATCCGCGCTTGGTGCCGGCGATCCCCCGGCCCTCCAACCGCATTGCATGGCGATTATACCGGAATCGATCCGTGGGTTTGCGAAGAAGCGGAATTGATTCGCGATACTATGGAAGGCCCCAACGAATCGTGACCCTTTCTTCCTCGCCTAATTGAATTTTCTTATGAGTACGTTCTCTCCCTAAGGGGAGCCGGTACAGAAATAGGTCATTGCGTCCTTTTCTCATCGTCACCGCGACATCCCCATACGCTCCTGTTATTCCTGAGAATATTGATTCCCCTTTGGAATGAATACTGACGAATATGTCGGGCGCTCGGGATCCATCCTGATTTTCGATCGTTAAATACACGAGGCGCCCTTTTCGTAAAATGACGGAAGCTTCCTCCTTCTCTGTTGTTATGGTTACGGGAATATATCCCGGCCGGTTAATACGAATCTCCCATTCCCCCGGGGGAAGCCCCTCCCAGAACAATCGGCCCCTTTTTGATCGAGCGGTATCACTCCCGTTATAGATCTGCAAATAGGTCCATTCCATCTCGGAAGTGGAATCTTCCCCTTTATACGTGATGGTTGCCCATGCTTCCTCCACAGGGATCCCCTTCTGGTCATGAACCATCAGGGTAAGTTGGTGTCCCACCCGCATTCGAAAATTGAGGTGCATCACAGAGGCTCGACTTTTGACAGTGATATTTTTGATGGAAGGACGGTAGCCATCGACAACGGCGACCGCTCTGTATTCCCCTGGGGAGACGATCCCCGCTTCGTACCATCCATTTCGTTTGGAAAGAACCGTAATATCGTCATCCGGAACTTTGTTTGATAACCGTACCAAATTGACCAATCCCCTAAGGTCCGCTCCGGATTGTGCATCTACGATTCGACCCGAAAGGCGAGCACAGGGATCTTGAAAATAGGCAGCGATGATAAGCAGCAGTACCATTCCGTTCTCCCGAAAAGGTTGAATGGATACCTGTGCCATGGTGGGGGGAAATTAGACTTGGGAATCTATTTCTTTTTCAATTTGTCGCCGAAGACTTTTTTCAATTTCTCAATTTTTGGGGTAATTACATAAGCACAGTAACCCTGATTGGGGTTTCTGTCGTAATACCCTTGGTGATATTTCTCCGCCGTGTAAAATTTGCCCAGAGGAACAATCTCGGTCACGATCGGGTTTTTCCACGCCCCCGATTTTTCGAGTTTCTCTTTATACTCCCGGGCCAGTTTTTCCTGTTGGGCATCATGAAAAAAGATTGCCGACCTATATTGGGTTCCGACATCGTTCCCTTGCTTGTTCAGAGTGGTCGGGTCATGCGTTTGCCAGAATACGGACAAAAGAGATTCAAAAGGGATTATTTCCGGGTCGTACTGAATCTGACAGACTTCGGCATGTCCTGTGGTTCCGGTGCAGATCTCTTCATAGGTGGGATCTTCGGTTTTTCCTCCCGTATACCCCGAAATTACAGCCCCCACCCCTTCCAGACGTTCAAAAACCGCTTCGACACACCAAAAACAACCCGCTCCAAAAGTAGCCGTTTTCAGATGAGAGGAAGACTCCTGGGGCATATTCTTCTCCTGAGCCCCTCCGCACGAAAGGAGGGCCATAAAAGTCAAAACGAGAGTACGAGAAACCAGCATCGCAAAGATTCTACCTCATATTTAGTTCAAAAAAGAGTCCAATCTTCGTACGGAATCCTGTATCCTTGTCACCCAAATGACCCCCTGAGAGGCGGAAACGAATGAAATACCTAAAAGTCGAAATCATCCTGGCCGTATTGATCCTGACGGGATCTTTCCTTTCCGGGCAGGAAGAAACGCAACCGGAAAAATCGGATTCACAAGAAAATTCAAAAGAAGCCCAGCCATTTGAAATTACCTCCATCAAATTACGAAGTTTCGAAAAGTTGACCGTAGATCTCGATGACGCGGCGAAAATGGGATATGTCGAAACCTTTCAATCAGAATCAGACTATCTCGTAGAAGTCCAGGCGTTGATCTCACCAAGTTGGACCGAAGATCGGCTGAAAATCATAATCGATCCAAAAAAAATCATCTTAACGAGCAAAGAGGGCAAACCGTTTCCCATGGTGGGTCGATTCAATTACGGGTTTTTCGAAAAACAGGCTTGGAATTCATTCACGTCGTATCGTCCCGCCAAATGGGCGGAAAAAAACGCACTGGTTCCCTATAACGTGGTCTATCTCGTTCCGAAAGAATCAAATGAACTGATTTTCAAGATGGGGGCCGTTCAAAAAGAGATCTCCCTTCCGGAAAATATCTCAGAGATTCCTGTGCCTGCCGATTCCGTAACGGTTGAATATGTCTCTGGGAAAATTGTCACGGAAATTCCTGGCGGAGATCTTTCTCGTGATGTCGAAATGCAAAGCTCGATTCGACCCTTAAAAGGGCCGTTGCTTGAAGTATCGTTGAAGATCACACCAAAAAATGGCAACTCTGCGGTGGAAAATCACTTCTTTTGGCATTCTTCCTGGGTTGGATTAATTGTGGGCGGGAAAACATATTTTCCCACTCTGGGCGAACGTTGGGGGACGGGCGTTTCCCATAATGTCAGTCACAATAAAAACAGGCTTGCGGAAGGTTGGACCGCAGAAGAAGTGACCTTTTATTTCCCTCTTCCAGAAGGGGAAACGGAATTTGAGATTACCTGGTTATGTACACCAACGGTAAAAGGATCGATTAAAAACTAACGAGGATCTTTCTCCAGAGGGGCCGGTTCTTCTTCCAGATTTTCTTGGTCGCCATCCAGTAGAGTTTCAATCGCTGAAAGCTTCCACTCCCCTTTTTCTTTCATCATGGATGCCGATAGGGTTACTCCTTCCCCATTCACAGTCAGTCTCACTTCCATCGATAGTGTACTTAATGACTTTTGTGATTCTGTGACATTCGGAAAACGGTTAATGGTTTCCAGCCATTTCCCATTCAACCGGGCCTCCTCCTTTTGGATCAAACCCCGTATCGTCGCCGTATTGACCGACATCCGGAGCGGCGTGGCTAAAAGAGGAAGAATATTTTCAAAATCTTCTTTCGATGCGGCCTGGTGGATCGCTTTTACAACATCACCAGGGGATTCTTTTGCGATCTCTTGGTTCACTCCGGCCCGAAGTTCTTTCCAATCAAATTCTAATTCATCAATTTTCCACTCCTCTTTAACAATCTGGAATTGTACCTCTGCCGACACGGTTCC
>CAYRLD010000285.1:0-3756 GCA_964424925.1 uncultured Planctomycetales bacterium | reverse complement strand
GTGGTGGTCGAGTCGAGCTTCCACTCTTCCTGAAAAGAGAGAGCCAGAAATAGAAGCAGGATCTGCATGATCCTCCTAACGAAAAACGCCGGGCGAAGTTCGAGGTTCTATATTAATAGTACGCCGGCAACCCGGTGATGTTCTCCCCGATAATGAGCGTGTGGATATCGTGCGTCCCCTCGTAGGTGTAAACCGTTTCGAGGTTGCACATATGCCGCATCGCCGCATATTCGTTGAGAATTCCATTGGCTCCGAGAATATCCCGGGCCATACGGGCTGTCTGAAGCGCCTGATAGATATTGTTCCGCTTCGCCATCGAGATGTGCTGAAAGTGTGCCTTCCCCTCATCTTTCAGCCGGCCGAGTTGCAGCGTCATAAACTGCATTTTTGTTATCTCGGTTACCATCTCTACTAGTTTTTGCTGAACCAATTGGTATCCAGCAATCGGCTTAGTGAATTGAACCCGGTTCTTCGCGTAATCGAGCGCTTCGTCGTATGCGCCCATCGCGGCACCGATCCCCCCCCAGGCGATTCCATATCGCGCCTGACTGAGGCAACCAAGAGCTGATTTCAGACCCGCACTGTTGGGCAAGAGGTTCTCTTCGGGAATCTCACAATCGTGCAGATGAATCTCTCCTGTATCGGAAGCACGAAGAGAGAGTTTTCCTTTAATGTCGTTGGTTTCAAAGCCGGGCGTTCCCCGCTCGACAATAAAGCCATGAATTTTTCCGTCGAGTTTCGCCCAGACAACGGCGAGTTGTGCGAGGTTCGCATTGGTGATCCACATCTTGGTTCCGTTGAGGACAAACTTATTTCCCTTCCGAACCGCGGTCGTCGCCATACCGCCAGGATTCGATCCGAAGTCCGGCTCTGTCAACCCAAAGCAACCGATCATTTCACCGGTGGCAAGTTTGGGAAGATACTTATCCTTCTGCGCATCATTTCCGTACGCGAGAATGGGATACATAACGAGCGCACCTTGAACGGAGATGAAACTTCGCAGACCGGAGTCTCCCCGTTCCAGTTCCTGCATCGCCAATCCGTAGGCAACGTTATTCATCCCGGCACAACCGTATCCCTGGATATTGGCTCCGAAGAGACCCAATTCGCCAATTTTCGGAATAAGAGATTTAGGAAATTCGGCGTTCTCCCACGCATCACGCATAAGAGGAAGCACCTGCTCGTCCACAAATTCGCGTACCGTTTGACGAACCATAAGCTCCTCTTCGGAGAGAAGCTCATCAAACCCAAGAAAGTCGACGCCCTGGTATTTTTTCACTGGAAAGTCCTCCCGCTGAACTGGGCGCAGAAAGTATCATAGAGACGAGGTGTTTTCAACGGGAATGAACAGAAACGAATTTGAACAAATCATGGTGGAGGCGATAGGGACCCTTCCCGAATCCCTGCAGAGTCGGATCGACAACGTCACTTTTGAAGTGGCACTCTCGACCCAAAGGGAAGAGACCCGGGGCCTCTATGGGCTCTACGAAGGCGTTCCTCTCGGAGATCGGGGCACAGGCTATAATATGGCTCTCCCCGACCGAATCACTCTCTTTCAAGATACAATCGAAGAGGATTTCCCTTCTCGAGAGCAGATGATCAAAGGTATTCAGGAAACCGTTCTTCATGAATTGGGGCACTTTTTCGGACTCGATGACGAACAGTTAGACGATCTGGGAATCGGCTAGCCTTCATTCACCAGGAGGCCGATAGCAGTGCCACCGGACGATCGCCCGGGAAACCATTCCCTCTTTCATCCAGAAGCGAGCAATGACCGAACGGACCAGCTTTGAATTCTGCTCTACTGACTGAAGGATCTCGAGCAGGTATGTGAGGGAAAGACGATGTTCCCTCTTTGGCGTATAGCGGGTCTCCACCGTGTCACAACGCCACCCATTATCCCATTCCCGGGAGGGAAAGAACTCAACGACCAGAGCTCTCTCTACGTCCCCCGTACGATCGTTTTCTCGAAGTTTCTCTAGGAGGCCATTTTCTTTCACCTCGGGTCCCTCTTCCCTTTTGACGAAGACAGAACCGCGAAGCCCAAAGGAGACCTCTTCGTATTCACTGGGGGTTCCCCACAGCAGTTCTACATTTTGAAAGCCTCTTGTCGCTTCCATCAAACTTTTCAGGGAAGAGATCCCGATCGCGGAAACCGCTTTCCCTTCTACCCGAACGTTCGCGTGAGGGAGAACCTCTACATACCAACCGGAGAACTCCACATTCGCAGTACGGCTCGAAACATCCCGAATTAAGGTCACCGCACCCTTCTCAGGGATCCCAAAGGGAGAGACCTGTTTTTCTTCGACCAGACCAAACCAGGTGCAGCCCGACATAGAGAAGACCAAAAGGAAGAGCCCTAACCAGGCTCGATTCATTGCCATTTCTTGCATCCCTTCTTAGAATACCCGGCCCCTCTTATGGAGTCGTGCTTACGAACTGGACAAGCACAAATGATGCCATACAAATAGCGGCTTTTTTACCCGCAATGATGGGGGGCGCTTACAATTTTGTCAGAGGCCTTCAATGATTGTCATGAAATTTGGTGGAAGTTCGATTTCCACCACCGAGCGCATCCAAAACGTTCTGGAAGTGATCCGCTCAAATAAAGATCGATCTCCCGTGATCGTCGCCAGCGCTCTTGGCGGCGTTACGGATGGATTATATCAACTCGCACACGATGCATTGAAGGGGAAGGATGATTCTCTCTCAAAAATTCAAGAGCGCCATTACGACACCGCGAAAGAACTGGGCGTTGACGGGAATATACTGGAAGAGCCCTTCTCAGAATTGGAAGTTCTTCTGAAGGGCATCGCCCTGGTCAAAGAACTCACCCCCCGTACACTCGATTATGTTATGAGCTTCGGGGAAAGACTCTCCACCCGCATTATTGCCGCCGCTTTGACCGCGAAAGGTCTTCCTGCAGAACAGCATGACGCGTTCGATCTGGGGATGGTGACCAACGACGCCTTCGGGAACGCCCACCCCCTTCCGCAAGCGGAAGCGCTCATCCAGAAATCGTTTTCGGAAATAAATACGATTCCGGTGATTACCGGATACCTCGGAAAAACCGAGAACGGAGATATCACCACACTCGGTCGAAACGGCTCGGACTTTACCGCAACCTATATCGGAGCGGCGATCGGGGCCGAAGAGGTACAGATCTGGAGCGACACCGACGGGGTGATGACGGCTGACCCCCGGATTACAAAAGATGCAAAGCCAATCCCAACATTAACCTTCGAAGAGGCGAGCGAACTCGCCTATTACGGAGGGAAAGTACTTCACCCCGCTACGATTACGCCGGCGATCCAGAAAAAGGTTCCGGTCCGGGTTCTGAACACATTCAAACCGGACCATCCCGGAACGACCATCGTTTCGGAAACGAAGGATACCGAGAAAGGGGCCCGGGCGATCGTCCACAACCTGCACAACCTCGCGGTGACCGTCACGACCCCCCGGATGTTGATGGGGCATGGATTTCTCGCCCGCATTTTCAACATCTTCGCCGAACATCGAATTGTGGTGAATATGGTCTGCACCAGTGAGGTTTCCATCTCCGTCACGGTGGATGACTCGAAAGATCTCCCTGGGGCGGTCGAAGAACTCCGCACATTTGCCGAAGTGGATGTAGAGAAAGAGAAGGCGATTCTTTGTGTTGTCGGTGAAGGCCTTCGGTCGATGTCCGGCATCGCTGCAGATGTGTTTGATGCCTTAAAGACCGAGAAGATCAGCGTCCACATGATTTCCCAAGGG
>CAYRLD010000284.1:0-3762 GCA_964424925.1 uncultured Planctomycetales bacterium | reverse complement strand
AAGGGTTGGACAGTTTTTGTGAAGAGGTCGCTCTTTGTGCTCAGGTGGGTATTCGCGAGGGTCTACGAAAGCCCGCACGCTACACACACGGTTGTTACGGAAAACTGCCCATCTTTGGAGATTTCATTCGGGATAAAAACAATCTATCCGAAATCACATCGATGGATCTCTGGTTCCAAGAAGGAATCCTGGCCGCACGCCAGGCGAATCGAAACTGGGATTCAGAATTCACATCTGCGCCCTCCTCTCGCTTCCTCTACGCCTCTCCTGATTCCCGAAATCTCGTCGCCGGGGTTTGGATCGCCAGCGTTGACCGGGCCGGAAGACGGTACCCTTTCCTGATCTATACGATCGCTCCCATGGCCGAACTGGGTTCGCACCCCCAACTTTACCCCCTCTTCTTTTCTGACTTCTTCCACCGAGCACAGGAGATCGCAGAGAAAGGGTGGCAAGGGGGAGACTTGAAGGCCATCGGAGCCAAGGTGGATGCCCTCTCCTACCACAAAGATTTTGATACCGCCCGGAGCGAGTATGAGAAATATCTGACGCAGAACAAGGCGGGAGACCTTTGGCAAAAACTATACGGGACAACCGATACTCCCTCTACCATGCTGCTTCCGATGAATCTTCAAAGTTCGCTCCTCCCTTTGCGAACCGGATCCTCCAGCGGAATGAAGATCGCGTTGCGCTTCCCTCGAAAGAAGGGGGTTGAGCCTTCTCTCTGGATCGACCTCACGATGCGAATGAGCGGACGAACATCCCAACCGACCTTGGTCAGTTGGACAGACGAGAGTTTGACGATTCTTTATCCCAACCTGGCGCCCAAATTTTACGGCTGCCTTCTCCAACCCAAACTTCAGAATGAATCCGTAGCTGACTTGGCGAAACTGGGAGGGGATAATACCGGAACGCTTCAAAAGGCGCGGGAAAGATTCGGAGCTATGGCGATGAAACCCGACCTGACTCTGGGGCAACTGCTTCGGGGAATAACCGGACGCTAAAAAGGTCTACTCTTCCACTACGTCAAACGCATCGACAGGAACCGCCACACCCGTAGAAGAAGGATTTCGTTTTCCGGTAACGACAATTCGAATGGTATGGGAGCCATACTTTAAGGGAACAGACTCAAAAACGGGGTACTGATACAGAGCCCCGACCGAGAAAAGATCGACCGATCGAATATACATATTGTCGAGATACACTTGCCCGATTCCGAGGTTCTTATCCCGATGCGCAATCCAGGTCACCTTGCTTCCGGTAAAAGAGAATGAGGCTGTGGCCTCCGGCTCGGTCGAATCGCGAAAATTTTCACTCGTTCCACGCCAGGTCCGTTGTATCTTCCAGGAGCCTTTAAACGTACACGCTTCTTCCTGATACCGAACTGTGTGAAGGGCTCCCCGCAGTACTTCATTGGAGGCTTTACTCTCATTGCCAAGAGCATCTATCGCTTTCACCACATAGTAGTAGCGGATCCCTCCGGCAACCTTATCAATAAATTTTGGAGCCCGAACACTTCCCATCAAATCATAAGGACCCCCCGATTCGAGCCCTCGGTAGATTTCATAGGTTTTTACGCGCCCCCCTTCTGGCCGATTCCAGGAGAGCAAAACCTTCCCGAGAGCGTTTTTCGCCCTGAGATCAGAAGGGGCTAAGAGTTGTTCGGTCTCTTCCATAATGGATTGTCGATGCTATTCGCGGGTTCTTTCTTTGTCAAGCCGACCGGGAAGCGGGAAAACCGAAGATCTCCCGAAAATGAGAGGCGACCGTATCGGAGACATCCTCTAGAGAGGAGAAGTTCGCCCCCCTCTTCTCCAGAGAGGTCATCGAACACGCCTCAATTCCACAAGGATGAATCGAGGAGAAATATGATAGATCGGTCGAAACATTCAGAGCAAAACCGTGTGAGGTAACCCAACGGGCAACGCGAACCCCGATCGAGGCAATCTTTTCCGGGCCCACCCAGACACCGGTTTTACCGGGATTTCTTTCCGCCTGGATACCGTAATCGGAAACGGTGCGAATCAACACCTCTTCCAGATCCCGAACATATCGATGAAGATCACACCGGTCCGGAGCGAGATTAATAATCGGATAGCCCACCAGCTGGCCCGGCCCATGATAAGTCACATCTCCGCCTCGACCGGTCTCAAAGATCGACAGGTCTCGTTCTAAGCAAGTCTGCTGATCCCAGAGAATATTCGCCCGGTCGGCCCCACGCCCGAGCGTCAGGACATGGGGATGTTCGACAAAGAAGAGGGCATCCGATACGTTTCCGGATTGAAGATTCTGCACTCGCTCGGCTTGAAATTTCTCCGAACGGACATACTCCATCCGACCTAAGAAATGAAGCTCAAGTTCGCGACTTCCGATCAGAGCAACGCCTCTTCGAAGTTTTCCAGAGTATTGACCACGTGTGCCATGAATTGATCGGCAACCGCTCCATCGATCAAGCGATGATCGAACGAAAGAGGCATCAGCATGATGGGACGAATCGCAATCGCATCGTCGATCACCACAACCCGTTTTTTCACGCCGCCCATTCCCATGATGGCCACCTGTGGCTGATTGATAATCGGCGTTCCGAACAATCCGCCAAAGATGCCAGGATTGGTGATCGTGATCGTCCCCCCCTGAACTTCATCAGGGCTGAGTTTTTTATTTCGAGCTCTTTCTCCCAGGTCTTGACTCGCTCGCGCCATTGCAAGAACACTCATATCCTGCGCATTCTTGATCACAGGAACAATCAGTCCCCAATCGAGAGCTACCGCAATTCCAATATTAATGTTTTTGCGATAAACAATATTTCCGCCTTCCAAGGAGGCATTGATCGCAGGATAGGTCTGTGCGGCAGAAACGAGTGCGCGCATCACAAACGGAAGATAGGTCAGTTTCACGCCGTGCCGGTCCATCCAGATCTTCTTATACTTTTTCCGCAATTGGTCGACCTGGTGCAGATTACATTCGAAGACCGTTGTGACATGCGCAGAAGTCGCTTTACTGTGTACCATGTGTTCGGCAATCTTCTTCCGCATGGGCGTCATCGGAGTGATTTCGACATCTGCGGACGGTTCTGTCGCCGGAACGATGGGAGCGGGCGCAGGGACGGGAGCCGGCGCGGGAACGGGGGCCGGAGCAGAAACGGGCGCCGGAGCGGCAGGAGCAACCCCACCCTCTACATAAGCCAGAATATCTTTTTTGGTGACCCGCCCTCCAAGACCGGTTCCATTAACTTGTTTAAGGTCGATTTTGTTTTCCCGCGCAATTTTTCGCACTAAAGGAGAGGACCGCAGGTAAGGGGGTTCTTCCTCATCCACCATGGTGGCCGGAACGGGCGCGGAAGCCTGCGGAACCGGAGTTGAAGGCGCCGCGGCCGGTTGAGGTGCGGGCGCTGGTGCAGGTGCCGCAGCAGGCGCAGGAGCTTCTGCAGGGGGCGTTTCAGTTGCGGGCGCATCCTGTGGGGCGGCCACATCCGTTTCGAGAACCGCCACGATCGTGTTAATCGGGACGGTTTTTCCCTCCTCGATCTTGATCTCCAGTAGCGTTCCAGAGGCCGGCGAAGGGATCTCAGCATCCACCTTATCCGTCGATATCTCAAAGAGGGGTTGATCCCGTTCGATCGTCTCCCCTATTTTTTTAAGCCACTTTACCAGAGTCCCCTCGGCGATACTTTCGCCCATCTGGGGCATAATCACGTCAAATTTTGCCATTTTTTCTGTTCCTAAAAATCCACCTTTATATCGGCGGGAAGTACTCTATCCCTCC
>CAYRLD010000283.1:0-3803 GCA_964424925.1 uncultured Planctomycetales bacterium | reverse complement strand
GCCCGGTGGGTCACCCAACGGAAGCGGAAAAAAGAGGCTCCTCTGCGAGACTTCTACCTTCCGTTTCTTGGAACGCTCATCTCCTACGCCTTTTTCTGGCTGCCGGGGGTGATCCTGAACTACTACTATATACAGCAGGCCGATCTCGAGCGGGTTCGTACCGGGCAGGAACCTCCAGGGCGGATTCTCCTCGTCATTATGATCTGGGTTTTCCTCTGGCTCCCCTTGATTTCGATCGGAACTCTCCTCGCTTTCAGCATTCTGATGACGATTGCGACCCATTCTCACTTTTGAGCTCACCCTTGCTCTGCCATTTTCTCCTGCTATAATCCTCCGCCTATGGCTATTGGTTTCGGTTTTGATATTCATCGGTTGGTTCCGGACCGTCCTCTCGTACTAGGGGGGGTAGAGATCCCCTATTCGTACGGCCTGATGGGTCACTCGGATGGGGATGCCCTCTTACACGCCGTAACGGATGCGGTTCTCGGTGCGGCCGGAAAAGGGGATATCGGGCAGTGGTTTCCCGATAACGACCCCCAGATCGAAGGAATCTCGAGCCGGGAGATGCTTCAGAAGGTCATGGAAGAAGTAGGACAGGCGTGGTCCGTGGTCAACGTCGATGTCACCGTGGTGGCCGAAGAGCCCCGGATTGCGCCTTATCGGGATGCGATCAGGGAGTGTATCGGGGCGCTCCTCTCAACGGAGCGCGTATCGATCAAGGGCAAAACGATGGAACGGCTCGGCCCGATCGGGAATCGGGAAGCCATAGCCGCCTACGCGGTGGTCGAACTTTCAGAAAGGAAAAAGTGAGAATATGGGATTGCATATATTTAACACGTTGACGCGTCAGATGGAGGAGTTCCAACCGATCGAACCAGGTCACGTCCGGATGTATAACTGCGGCCCGACCGTGTACAACAATCAGCACATCGGAAACTTCCGAACGTTTCTCTTTGCGGACATCCTTCGACGCTATTTTGAATATCAGGGAATCAAAGTCACCCAGATCATGAATATCACCGATGTCGGTCATCTCACTCTTGATGATGTCGAATCGGGCGAAGATAAAATGGATGTGGTAGCACGGGAACTCGGATGGGATCCCTTTAAAGTGGCGGAACATTTTACGCAGGCGTTCTTCAAGGATCGGAGAGTGCTCGGCTTTCTCGAACCACACGAATTCCCCCGCGCGACCGATCACGTAACCGAGATGGTCGACTACATTGAGACGTTGATCGAGAAGGGGTACGCCTACGAGGTGAATGGTAATGTCTACTTCGATGTTATGAAGTTTGAATCCTACGGAAGGCTATCCGGAAACACCGTCGAGCAGATGAAGGCGGGCGCCCGGATTGAGATCAATCCGGAAAAGAAACATCCGGCCGACTTCGCACTCTGGAAGCAAGACCCGAAGCATCTGATGCAGTGGGAATCTCCTTGGGGGAAAGGGTTCCCCGGGTGGCACATCGAATGCTCCGCTATGTCGATGAAATATCTTGGCGAGACTTTTGATATTCATACCGGGGGGGAAGACAATATCTTCCCGCACCATGAATGCGAAATCGCGCAGAGCGAAGCGGCGACCGGAAAGCCGTTTGTGAAATATTGGATCCATGCGCGACATCTGCTCTGGGAAGGTCGTAAAATGTCGAAATCGGCGGGAACCTTCTTTCGACCGGAACAACTGGTTGAGAAAGGGTACAGTCCGATGGCGATTCGTCTCGGTCTTGCCGGTAGTCGATATCGCGAACAGGTGAGTTTCTCCTTTAAGCTCTTCGACGATGCGGCTTCCTCTCTCCGAAGGTTGCTTGAGTTTAAGAAGCGTTTGATCGACCTCTCTGCAACGGATACCCCAACGAAGGGGGATGTCGATTCAATTATCCTCAGAGCGAAGGAAGGGTTTGAGTCCGCGATGGATGATGACCTCAACGTCAGTGGCGCGCTTTCGGCGCTCCACGACTTTGCGCGGGAGATCAATCGCGAGATCGATGAAGAAGAGGTCGGAGCGGAAGGGGCGAAGAAGGCTCTCGAAGCTCTGGAGAAGTTCGATTCGGTCTTTGGTGTCTTGGAAGTGAAAGAAGAGTCGGCGCCGACGGAAGTAGTTCGTCTTGCGGAAAAACGGGTCGAAGCGAGGAATCAGAAGGATTTTGCCTCTGCCGATGCTCTTCGAGATCAGATTAAGGATCTTGGATGGTCGGTCGAAGATGCGAAGGACGGAGCGAAGTTTCGAAAGCTGTAAATAGATGAACGTCGCGCTCGTTATGGTCCTGGTTCTCGTGGCGCTTGCGCTTGGGTATCTTCTCTACGGTCGATTGATCGCTCGCTTGGTCGGAATCGATCCCGACAGGACCACCCCCGCCACAAAGGTCGATGATGGGGTCGACTACGTTCCGACAAAACCGTTTGTCCTCTTTGGTCACCACTACTCCTCCATTGCTGCGGCGGGGCCGATTGTCGGGCCGGCAGTGGCGATGATCTACGGCTGGCTTCCGGGACTTCTCTGGATGGTCTTCGGCGTGATCTTTATCGGGGCGGTGCACGACTTTACCTCTCTCTTTGTCTCGATTCGCCAGGGCGGGAAATCGGTCGCCGAAGTGGCGCGCAATACGCTCGGAAAGAGCGGGTTCTTTCTCTACGTCGTCTTCGCGATTATTCTTTGTGTTCTCGTTGCGGCGGCGTTTCTCGATCTGACGGCGAAGGCGCTTACCTCTCATTTTCCCGTAGCAGAGTTGAATCTTCCCCAGGATCAGACTCTCTTGGAAACGAGGGTGCGGGTGACCGAGGATTCTCCTGAAGGAATTCTCGAGGGAAGAATTGGTGGGATCGCCTCGACGTCGGTGATTGTCATTACTTTCTTCGCTCCGATTCTTGGTTTCCTTCTCTACCGCAGAAAGCTCCGCGTTCTTTTAGCGAGTGCGATCTGTCTTGCGATCTGTGCCGGGTCGATCTGGATCGGATTCTTATGGCCTTTGCACCTCGATCCGAAACTCTGGATGGGGATTGTTCTGGTTTACTGCGTCTTTGCCGGATTCATTCCGCTCTGGGTGATCTTGCAGCCACGGGACTTCACGAACGTTCATCTGTTGTTTATCGGGCTCGCCGCGATGAGTCTCGGTCTGGTTGCCGCTGGGCTTCAAGGCGCTGTGATCGATGCACCGATGACCAATTTTGAAGAGGGTTCCGAAAAACTCGGCCTCATCTGGCCTATTATGTTTGTGGTGATTGCATGCGGATCGGTCTCCGGGGCTCATGGGCTCGTCTGCGGGGGGACAACCTGCCGGCAAGTGGCGAACGAGAAACATGCTCCGGTGATCGGATATGGCGGGATGTTACTCGAGACGCTTCTGGGGGTTTGCGTTGTTCTCTGTATTGGTGCGGGGCTCGGCTTTGCCGGGTACAAAGCGGCGGTTTTCGGTGGCGGGGCGGGGGCTCCGATTGCATTTGCCGCCGGCGTGGGGCAGACGTTGACCAAAGGCTTTCATCTTCCTCCGGTCTACGGCACGGTATTCGGAATTCTTCTCCTCGAAGGATTTCTTGTCACCACAACCGATACGATTATCCGACTTTCCCGCTATCTCCTCGAAGAGTTTTGGAAAGGGATTTTCGAAACGCCTCCCGCCTTCCTGCAAAACCGAGCGGTCAATACGGTGATCATCGCAGGTCTTGCTGGAGTTCTCGCTTTCAATCAAGGATACAGAGCGGTCTGGCCGGTCTTTGGGGCGGCGAACCAGTTGCTCGCGGCATTAACGTTGATCGCCGCGACCGCATGGCTTCTGAAAAATGGAAAACGGATCTGGTTTACC
>CAYRLD010000282.1:0-3806 GCA_964424925.1 uncultured Planctomycetales bacterium | reverse complement strand
AAGAATCCTTCTGTCCTTGTAAACCTGATCTCCTCATCAACAAGTGCCGTCACCCCCAATGGGATAACGAGCACCCAATCCGGGGGATCAGGTCGGATTATCGTAATGGGCAGAGTATCCAACTCAGAGAATTTTCTCCGGCAACAAAATTACCAGGGGAATGAAACCCTCATAACAGTACTCCGGAATCTCCCAGGAGATGCGGAATGGAGGCAAATTCGAGTTATCCGGAGAGACCCCATCGACCCACTTAGGAAGAGCAAAGTCATTATCTGTGATATGTGGAATTTTGTAGCTCTTGCGGATGTACGACAAGACATCCCCCTCTTTCCCGGCGATGTTGTCTATGTTCCACAGAAATGGTCTGTAGGAGACCAATTCAAACAAGATTGGGACCTGATCCTCAAATACATGTCAGACGCCCTCTTCCTCGACAACTTTAAGGATTCTTTCCGGTCGGATGGAGTATTCCGGGATTAGAACCCTTTATTGAGCTTTCATAAAACGCAGCAGCTTTCGAGCTGTTGCGTTTTTTTTATGTTTGGAAAGAATCTTTCTGGCTCGATCATTTTCACCCGCAAGGACCGCAAAGACTCCGGAAAGAATATCATCACCGGAAAAACGATCCAGATAGGATTCAACCTCTTTTCCGGATCGAAATAGAGAGGGGAAATCAATTCGATAAATGTCCTCAGAAGGTAAACTTTCTAGAGAAAGGAGAATGGCCTTCGTTGCATTTCTCCGATCCCCAACCCCCGCCAGGGCCAAACCAAAATAGAACTGCGTCATCGGATCTTTTGAATCGGATAAGATTGCCTTTTTAAATGAATCTGCAGCGCCAGTATAGTTCCCATTTTTGAAATCCCGTAAACCCGCTTCCCACTCTTTGAGAACCCGAGTACGAGCAAATCGAAGATCCCCGCCCTCTGAAACCAAATACTGAGGGGAATAATGATATACCGACCGAGGCATATAGAAATAGGATCGGTAAGAAGGAGCATAGTACCGATACGGGGAGAAAGAAGAATATCCAGCGGAATAGGTTCCCTTATAGATATAGGAAGAGCCTACTCCATAGGAATACCCCCGGTTAAAATATCCAGAACCACAACCCCAATACCCACCGGAGGAATAATTTATCGTGAGCTCACTATTAGACGTTTGCTTTTTATATTCAATTTGAATCCCCTGAGCTTCTGCTTGAAAGGGAACCATAAAGAAAAGAACAGATCCAAAAATCAAACCGGTAAAAAGAACTTTCATCGGTTACTCCTTTTTCCCACGATTCCAGGTTACTCGGTAGGGTCCAAGCCAGTGGTTTCTTTTTCGAAAGCCCCCTTTGTTATGGTAGTAGTAAATACTTTCTTGGGAGCAATAATAGGCGGTTTCTACAACTGGATTAGGACGATCCGAGGTATCCCCGGGAAATACAATCACATTCAAAGGGGACTTGTCCCGGGAACAGATCGGGCCCTGATCAGAATATTCAACGAAATCGCAATGGGGTCGACCTTCTCGATCAATCATTTCTCGGACAAAACGCCAACGGAGAGCATCATTCAAAATCCGAGCTCTAACTTCGTTCTCACTCGGTGGAGCCTCCAGATCGCCTTCTTGCAATCCAAAGGTTTCATAATCCTTTTTATCGGTATAAAAATCGGAAAAACATCCCGCTAGAAATAGAAACAACAACAGAGAGATTCTCTTCATACGCTTACGCGCCCTTTCCATCCAAGCAGTTTCTTATTTCTTCGAAGAACCGGACCGACGTCACTCCGCAGGAAATCCCGAATTTGCCCAACAGACCTGCCGACATAGGCATTGGGGTCCATCAATTGGTCCATTTTCTTTTCCAAGGCCTGAAAAGCTCCATCATTCTTAAGACGACGGAGAAGGTCATTCTCCTTCCCTTTTTTCCGATTTCGATCCGCTTCGACAGAATGTCGTCGAATCACCTCATGCAACTCTTGGCGGTCTCCCCCGGCTTTTACCGCCTCCATGAGAATATTTTCAGTCGCAATAAAGGGGAGTTCTCGCTCCACATTCGCCCGAATCACATCTCGATGGACCAAAAGCCCTGAAACGGTCGTATGGAATAGACCCAAAATCGCATCCACTGCCAGAAAGGCCTCTGGGAAAGCGATCCTTTTCCCCGCCGAATCATCGAGCGTCCGCTCAAACCATTGATTGGCCGCCGTAAAAGATCCATTCTGAGATAAAACCATAACCAGTCTGGAAAGGGAGGTCATCCTCTCGGTTTTCATTGGGTTCTGTTTGTACGCCATGGCACTAGACCCAACCTGCTTCTTCCCGAATGGTTCCTGAATTTCCCCCTTGTGCTGAAGAAGTCGAAGGTCATTAGAAAATTTATGGGCGGACTCGGCAATCCCCGAAAGCGTGTTATATATTTGAGAATCAATCTTTCGAGAATAGGTCTGTCCAGTTACAGGGAACAACCCATTGAACCCCATGCGCTTCGCTACGCTCTTGTCCAATTTTCGGACCTTCTCTTCCGACCCTAACAGATTCAAGAAACTCGCTTGTGTTCCCGTTGCCCCTTTGGCCCCTAAAAACCGGAGACCTTTGATACGAGATTCAATTTCCTCCAGATCGATCAACAGGTCCTGAAGCCAAAGAGCCGCACGTCTTCCCACCGTCGTAAATTGAGCCGGTTGAAAGTGTGTAAAGGCCACCGTCGGTTCACCTGCAAATTTTTGAGTAAACTTTGCCAGAACATCAATCACATTCACCAGTTGCCGCTGAATGAGCATCAAGGCATCTCGCGTCAGGATCAAATCCGCATTATCCACAACGTACATACTCGTTGCTCCAAGATGGATAATCGGAGCCGCCTTGGGACATTGTGAGGCATACACCCGAATATGCGCCATGACGTCATGCTTTAGCTTTTCTTCCTCCCGGCGAACCGCATCGTAATCAATGGATTCAATATTCTTCTTCAATTCCCCAATCTGAGCTGCACGAATAGGGACCCCTAATTCCCGCTCCGCTTCCGCCAGAACGACCCAAAGTTTTCGCCAGGTCTGGTATCGATGATCCGGGGAAAAAATACGCAGCATTTCTTTACTGGAGTATCTTTCCGCAAAAGGGGTCGAATATTCTGGTTTCGACTTCCCCTTATTCTTCGCACGCTTCTTCAGAGGTCTGCTCCTTCCGACATACCGTTCCGCGTAAAATCATCCACATATTCAAACTATTGATCGCCCCATGTGCAACAATAGCGCACCAGAGCGTTCCGGTCCCGACGGTAACCCATCCAAAGACCACTCCCATCCCGAAGGCAAAGATCGGCCAAGCCCACATCTTCCGGGAAAATGGAAAGTGGACCAACCCAAAAATGGCCGCCTGCCACCATACCCCCACGACCTCCTGGAGTGCGCCCCGAAAAAAGAGTTCCTCACCGACCGCACTAAACAACGCTAACAGGGGGATGGTCCAGACAGGCTGATCACGAAGGAGAGTACGAAACTCATCCTCCATACTCTTCGCCCAAGAAAAACGGGAGACCGAAATTCGGGAAAAGAGAACAACCACCCCGCCAAGCAAGAGGCCCAGTATACCATGGAGGGGAATAGATCGAAGATGGAAATATTCTGCCGGATGGGCATCCTGGAAAAAGAGAAGCCAGAGAAATCCAAGAAGACCAAGAAGGCCATAGAACAAGGCCGTAAAAAGCAAAGAAAGACGGCGGGTTTCCGGAAAAGGATCAGCGCCGTCTTTTGATCTGGTCGTAGGCATCTACGATTCTCTGAACCAAAGGGTGACGAACGATATCATTCTTCCCT
>CAYRLD010000281.1:0-3828 GCA_964424925.1 uncultured Planctomycetales bacterium | reverse complement strand
ACGGAGAGTGGAGTCTCTCCCTTCTAGAGTGGCGTATCGGCGTAGTCGCCGAATCTCGGTTTCGAATCAGCAGAATCCCCTTCTGCGATTATCGGTTGCTGCGGCCCTTCTTTTGGTAATCGGTTCCGTTTTTCTCTTTTTCCCCAGTTCTCCGGAAAAGAAAGAGCCTGTTCATGTAATAACCCCCCCTTCCGAAAATTTGGAGAGCCAAGATCCAAAGGAACTTGCGGAAAAGCCGGATGTCGATAATCCTTCTGAGGACCTTGTAGCGGTAGAGCCTCAACCAAAACCAAAACCGGAACCGAAACCGGATCTGGTAACGGAACCAGAACGAGAACCGAGTCTGATTCCCGAACCAGAACCGGAGGAAGAAAAGAAAACTCCAGATCCAAAACGAGAACCTGTTTTAGAAGAACCGAAAGAATCGACGGTGGTAAAGGTTCTTCTTTCCCGGGTAGAGGGAACGCTTCTTTGCAAAGGGCAGCCCCTTTCGTCCGGTTCTGAGGTTGCTCCCGGGGACGCTCTTCGAACCCCTTTTGGGACGGAAGCACGGGTTACCTTTGCCGGGGGAACCGTTTGGCTCGACCACCAAACGAAAATTCAAATGAATCCAGGGGGGAAACTTCACCTCAGTAGCGGAAAAATCTATTTACAGAGCGCTCCTGGTCTTGAAATCCAGACCCCTGCGGGCATCATTCGTCCTGAAGGCACAAAGTTTCAGGTTGAGACCGACGTGAAAGGGGTAACCCGTGTTGTGGTGCAGACGGGTCGGGTTCGATTTGAGAACGGGTTTGGGGGGCGAAATATCCTTGCTGGATGTCGGGTGATCGGGAAGGTGGGAAAGCGGCCGGGTCCATCGATCCATGTGAAAGATTTGGAGGATTTGTTCCTCTGGGTAAAAGGGGTCGACCAAGGTGTCGCGGAGGGTAAAAGTCCTTTCCTTCGCCTTTATCGAACCGAAAAAGAAACGCCCCTTCTTCTCTCCGCGCCTCATGTTCCGGTGGAGACCCAATCGAAAGAAATCGCGACTTTTCTTGCGCAGAAGTTGGGCGCCCCTCTCATTGTGGGACATGGGTTTAAAGGTCCTCGGGGAATTGATCTGAATGAGCCGGGGAAAAGTGAAGCGAGTCGAAAGGCTTTCCTTGCTTATGTAGAAACTTTACGCAAAGGCAAAATTGGCTTTCCGGTTCCGTTTCTTGTCGAAATTCATGCCTATGGAGTAAAAGACGGAGAAACCCCTGTCATCGAAATCTCTACCTCCGGATTTCGAAAGACGGAATTACAGGAAATAAAAGAGCGATATGAGGAACTGGTTACGCAGATTCAGCCTCAAGTTCGTGCTCGATTAGTCTTTGATCTAACGGATCCCACATATGAAGTAGATGGGGAAACCAGGAAATTTAAGTACAAATCCACTCTTCTGAGAAATTCCGGTGTTTTCCAGAAAGAGGTTTCCCTCCGCGGATGGAAGGTTTCTCTTCCCTGGGAGGTTCGGTATACGAGTGGAGAACATTATCGGACAATCCTTCTCGAATTGCTTCGAGAAACAGTCCGATAAAAAACTGGATCCTACCACCAATCAACCACTTCAGAGTCTTCCCCCCTTGGACGATATAAATAGTGGAATCAGTGACATAATTTACCGGGGGATCTCATGCGCGCATTGGTTTCGGCAGCAGCTCTTTTTCTATTCGCCGGGAGCCTTGCCAGCTTCGCATCTGCACAAGATACGGTCGGATCGAAAAAATTTCGAATCAAGTTCCGGGTCGACGAGAAGACCAGTATGGTCAAACCCGTCGATCTTTGGGTCACCAAGGATCTTGGTCGAACCTGGATGCCCAGTCGTCAGGCGGGTGTCTTTGTATCATGGGGAGCGTACGAAAAGGGACAGATATCGGCTTCGGTCGTTGTTCCGGACGAGGGGTCGTACGGTTTTTATGCCCAGCTAAAGGATCAGCTATCTCACGAGGGAACCCCTCCCGCATCAGGGAAGCGGCCTGAAACTCTTGTAGAAGTGGTTTTACAAGGCGATCCCAAATGGGTTTTTCCACAAGAACGAGATGTGTTACAGGGTGGCGAATGGACCCGTCTTCGATGGAGCTGTCCTGAAAAAGCATTTCGACCTAACTCGGTATCGATCGCCTTTGAATTTGGGGGACGCTTTCTTCCGGCGGCCAACCGTCTTCCTCTGACCGGGGAATATCGCTGGAAAGTAAGTCCGTTCCCAACGGACACGGATATGAGAATTCAACTTCGTGCTACCGATATCAAAGGAAGATCCCGGGAAGCCATCGTTTCGGTAACGATTCGAAAGGTCTCCCCCAGGATTATTGGAAAAATCGAATGGATCTCTCCCAATCAGAGTGAGGCGGTCCAAGGGGGGCGAGAGACTACCCTAAAATGGAGATGTACTCTAGAATCCTTCGAGAAAAACTCGGTTACTCTTTCCGAGAGAAGAGTAGATGGAAGCTGGAAAGAATTGGCCGACCATCTTCCGCTTATTCATGAATATGCGTATCGAGCGCCGAAAAATGGAAAGCAGGTTGAACTTCGTCTTTCGGCAAAGCATGTCACAGGACGGGTGTGGGACAAAGAGGCTACCTTCTCGATTCAGAAGCCTGTTGTTCTGGTTCGGGACTATCCGAAGTGGGTTTCTCCCAGTTCTGGTGAAAGTGTCGCGGCAGGATCCAAGATCAATCTGAAATGGTTTGCCAATCACAAGAATTTCACGCCAGAAACGGTTTCCGTGCATTATTGGATGAGCGGGAAAAGAGAACAGATTCAATCCAATCTTTCCTTATCAGGAGATTTGAATTGGCTCGTTCCAGCCGTCTCCGGTCGATTCCGGTTACAGGTGACCGCGATAGATAAGGCGGGCGTTCCGAGAAGCGATTATGCAGACATTCTTGCGATGAAGAAGGAGGCTCCTGTCGTCGCAACGGAGAGGCAATTAGAATGGATCCAACCCAAAAATGGAAGTTATCTCATTTCTGGGCAACACATAATTCTCCAGTGGAAAGTTCCGGTAGACCGGTTTCGCAGTCAATCGGTCCGCCTGTCGGTTTCCACCGATGGCGTAGAATACCAACCCCTTACCCAATACCGTCCTTTGAACGGAACGTATCAGTGGAGAGTTCCACCATTAACACAGGACCGCCGCATGTGGTTCCGTCTTCAGGCGGATTCGAATGTGGGAAAAGGAGAGGAATTAATTTCAAAAGTAATGGTTCGCTCTATTCCTCCTGTAACGAAACCGAAGCCGAAGTGGGTGTTCCCGAAGGTTGGGGCCGAACTCAAAGGCGGGGATCGAGTGAATCTTCAATGGCTTGGCTCTATTCGAGATTTTGCTGCGAACTCCGTATCGATCGATTATGCGTATGATGGAAATGCTCGGATGACCTTGAACGGGAATCTTCCTGTTACGGGAGATCTCGATTGGAGTGTTCCCAAACAAGAGGGGAATGTCACTCTATACGTTCGAGCCAAAGATCGTTTTGGTATTGAACGAGAATCGAGTGTTCGAGTGAGTGTTCACCAGCCTCGTTTGATCCTCGTAGATCGTCCCGAATGGTTACAACCGACCAAAGGGGATGAGCTGATTGCGAATGTTCTTACTCCTCTTCGATGGAGAACGACGGAGGGAGAATATCGACCGAAATCGGCGACTCTATATTATTCTGTAGATGGTAGTGCTTGGCAGCCGATCGTTCGTGAGCAAAGACTCAATGGAACGTATCTCTGGCTTGCTCCTCAAGAGGCGGGAGGGCGTGTTTCTCTTCGCCTTACCGCAGAGCGTACCGATGGAAGTGTTCAACAGACCGATTGTGG
>CAYRLD010000280.1:0-3829 GCA_964424925.1 uncultured Planctomycetales bacterium | reverse complement strand
AGCTCGCCAAACCACACCCCGGGGTCGATCAAGTTCGAGTTAGTTCCGCGATCGACAACGGAACGAAATGGCTTCTCCAACAGGATCCTCGGGAATGGGCCGGCCACGGGGAAGGGACCTACCGGGACCACGACCTCATGGCGTACACCCTTCTGCACGCCGGGGCGAACATGCACACCCCCAAAAACCAAGAGATCATCAAAAAGATGGTCGAATCCCCCCTCGAAATGACCTACGTCGTCGCGCTCCAAGCGATGTTTCTTCAGGAGTTTGATTCGGTCAAATATCAGTGGAGAATCGCCCAGTGCGCTCAGTTCCTTGTCGACAACCAGTGCCGAAATGGGCAGTGGGGCTACGGGGAACCGACATATCTTCCGACCAATTCCAGAGCTTTCAGCTCAAAGCGACGGGTACCCGTGGCGACCGGACGCGACGGCTCCCGCAAACCCAAAACGATCATTACGATTCGTGCACAACGAAACTTTGACGGCGACGGAGACAACTCTTGCGCTCAGTATGCCATCCTCGGTCTTCGGGCCTGCATGGAAGCGAATGTTTATCCTCCAAAAAAGACTCTCGACCTCGCCCTTCGCTGGTGGAAAAATTCACAGAACAGCGATGGTGGCTGGGCCTATAAAGGTTCGGGAAGTAAATCGTACGGAAGTATGACTGTCGGTGCGGTCGGAAGCGTCGTTATCTTACAACACTACCTGCGGAAAAATTGGAAGCGGGATAAAATGGTCAAAAAAGGGGTGGCGTGGATCGCAAAAAACTTCTCGGTCAAAGAAAACCCCCACAACAATGGTTGGCACCTTTACTACCTGTATGCGATGGAACGGGCTGGGATCCTGACCACTCTTGAAAAGTTTGGCTCCTACGACTGGTACAAAGAAGGAGCCAACTACCTCGTCTCGGCCCAAAACGAAAATGGAACCTGGGGCGGCACCGAAGACACCTGCTTTGCGATCCTTTTCCTCAAAAGAGCGACCCCATCTCTTCCGAGCGTCGCCTCGGGACGTCGCAGATAAGGAAACAAATCTTCCCTCCCTCGATTCGAAAGCGCAGGAGACCCACTCTCCTGCGCTTTTTTATCAAATGGTGGCGAAATAGATCCCACTGGACTCCTACCAGATCCTTGCTACACTTGTCGGGATTCCGAAACCCCAATTATGAGGAGTTCTTATGCGCAACGCGTTCCTAAGCCTCTTTCTCCTGGCAATCGCGATTGGATCTACCCATGTTCAGGCCAATCAAGAATCAAAGGAGCTTTTGACCACCACGACCCTCGACAATGGCCTCGAAGTGATCCTGGTGGAGAACCATTCCGTACCACTCGTGACGGTCGAAATCGCTGTGAAGACTGGCGCATATACCGAAACCCCAAAAACGGACGGATTGGCCCACCTGTACGAACATATGTTCTTCAAAGGGAACGCCGCTCTGCCTGATCAGGCCGCTTATCAGAAAAGAGAAGCGGAACTGGGAATAAGCTCAAATGGAACCACTTCCACAGAAGCGGTCAAATATTTCGTTACCTTGCCTTCCTACTACCTGGAAGAAGGGGTCGAATTCATGTCCCACGCGCTTCTTACCCCTAACTTTGATCCAGGGGAATTGAAGAACGAAACGAAGGTCGTTCTCGGAGAATATGACCGGAACGAATCGAACCCGGCCTTCTTCCTCCGAAAGAATGTCCGGCAAAAACTCTTCCATGCATACTACTATCGCAAAAACCCGATCGGAGACCGGGATGCCATTATTCTGGCAACCCCGGCACTTCTGAAGGACTTCAAAGAGAGGTATTACGTCCCCAATAACTCGGCCCTTATTATTCAAGGGGATTTTGATCCGAAGACCGCTTTAACTTTCGCGAACCACTTTTTCGGAACCAACAAATGGCCCAAAGGGGCGGATCCTCACGCACAACCCCTTCCGGCACACCCAAAGATCACCAAAGATGACGTGATCATTGTCAATCGGGACTTCAAACAAGCGATGCTCCAATACGGGCAATATGGACCCAACATTGGGGAAGATGAGACCCAAACCTGGGAAACGTATGTTGCCGATGTTCTCGGAACCCTCGTGGCCCTTCCTCAATCGAAATTCCAGCGGAATCTGGTCGATTCCGGACTTACGTCGGCGGCATCTTGGGGTTACTACACCCAACAAGACGGCGGGGAAATGAGTGCTTCTCTCGTCGCAACGCCTGAAAATGTAGAGAAAGCGGTTCAGACCCTGAAAGCCGAATTAGCCAAGTTCGCCAATCCAGAATACTTTACGGAAAATGAATTGAAGGCGGCGCAAACACACCTAGAAGTGAGCAGCACCTATGCCCGGGAAAAGGGACAGGACTTTGCGGTCGACCTCGCCTTCTGGTGGGCGATCGCCGGGATTGATTACTTCCTCGACTACATTCCCAATATCAAAAAGGTAACGATCGATGATCTAACCAGGTTCGCCCAAAAATGGATCATCGGAAAGCCCTCCGTCCTCGGTGTTTTGATCTCACCAGAAAATCAGAAGAATGTCGGTCTGACTCTCGCCAAATTAGGAGCCGAAGAAGCCAAAAGTGAAGCTTCGGCAAAGATCCATGACACAAAACTGGCCAATGGCCTGAGAGTGATACACAAATCGGTAAAGACGAATGACGTCGTTGCCCTCCAACTCTTCATTGATGGCGGATCGACGAACATCGATAAAAATAATGCCGGGGTTGAGGCCCTCCTTCTTTCGGCTATGCTGAAAGGAACGAAGAACTATTCGAAGGACGAATTTCAATCCCGCTTATCGGGCCTTGGGGCCGCGGTGGGGACCGATTCGAATTACGACTATTCGACCCTTACCATTAAATGCCTCAAAAAGGATTTCCCCGAAGTACTCGAACTTTTCGCCGATGCGGTTAAGAACCCTCTTCTCGACGAAAATGAAATCTCAAAAATACGGGCGCGAATGGAGCAAGGGCTTTTGGCACAGGAATCGAACCCCGACTCTATGACCCCAATTGTATGTAATGAGATCTTCTTCAAAAATCACCCTTATGCGAATCAACCAAAAGGAACGCTAGAGTCCGTAAAGAAGCTCACGAGAGAAAAGGTGGTCGCGCATCACACAAAGGTCTTTCAAAGTGGCCAACTTCTCCTCGTCGTTGTTGGGGATGTGAATCTTTCACTCGTCGAAAATGCCTTCGGGGATATCCAAACAGGATCGTATACCCGCCCTTCAAGGAAGGCATACGAACCGGTTTCTGAGGTGGAAATCAATATTTCCCCCCGACAGATCCCAACCGCCTATGTGCTGGGTAAATTCCCCGCGCCTTCTATTGCGGATGAAGATTACGCAGCGCTTCAAGTTGGGCTCGATATGCTCAGCGACAACCTTTGGGATTCGGTCCGAACCAAGGCGGCGCTTTCGTATGCGGTATTCAGTGGTATGTCGGTATACGACAGCAATTACGGATACCTATATGTAACCTCTACAAAACCGAATGATTCGATCAAACTCATGTACGAAGAAGTTCACAAAATGCAAAAAGGTGAGTTTGAAGAGAAGGATGTGAAGGCGAGCGCCCTTAAACTCTACACTCGCCATTTCATGCGGAACGAACCCAACGGTGGCCAAGCAGGAATGATTGGTCGGGGAGTCCTTATTGGTGGGGGAGCGGATGCCTACGAAGCAATCATGGAAAAAGTCACAAATGTCACCAGCGATGATGTTCAAAAGGTAATGGCCAAGTACATGAAACTCTACCGGTTCGGAATCTTTGGGCCAAAAGAGTGGGTAAATCCGGCCACCTTTACGAAGGACTAATTAGACGCAAAAAGAAAAA
>CAYRLD010000279.1:0-3840 GCA_964424925.1 uncultured Planctomycetales bacterium | reverse complement strand
ACTTCCGGGATGCGGACCTACTCTCGACAACCGAGGCGAACCCTCGTGCCGTTGGAATTCTTAATCTCGACGATATCGTGACGAACACGCTTTTCCCTGAGTTTGTCAGTCCGGGTGGAGGCCTCTCGGCAACAAGCGCCGGGGTCACTGGTCAGTTTGGGGATTCCGTACAGAGAAACCTCGGTATGCGCGTGCAAAACATCATGACCGGGGACTTCCTCGTCCAGCAGTTCTACAGCAATGTACTCCCTCCCACTGGGGGAGCCACCCTGCAGTACACACTGATGGACGACATCTCCCTCGAAATGATTCTTCGGGCGGTCTCGAAGACCCAACGGGCTCATATGCTGACAGCACCGAAGTTGACCCTCTTCAACACCCAGAGGGGAAACATTCGAATTTCGAACCAGTTCGCCTATATCCGTGATTACGACATTCAGATCGCAACTGCGGCCGTTGCTCCGGATCCGATCCCGGATGTCGTCTCCGACGGAATTACGCTCGATGTTCGACCGATTGTCAGTTCCGATCGTCGGTACGTCACCATTGAACTTCGCCCGACCGTCGCCAGTCTTTTCCCACAACCTCCGGGCGTTTTCAGCATTACCGTGAACTTGGCTGTCCCGGGGAACCCGGTTACCCCCGCCCTACCGGTTAACATTGAAACCCCCATTCTGAACGTTCAGAGGCTCCGAACCACGGTGGTGGTTCCGGACCGGGGAACCTTGCTTATTGGGGGCCTGACGGTCTTTTTCGAAGAAAATGCGGAGAGTTCGATTCCGGTTTGGAGAAATCTCCCGATTCTGGGAAATCTCGGTTCCGAAAAGGTCAAGGGGGCTCAGAAACGACAACTCCTCATCATTGTAAAAGCCCGGATCATCATTCCGGACGAGGAAGAGCGTCGCAAGTTTGACTAACGGATGCAGGGGGAGTTCGACTCCCCCTGCAGAAGTTTCTTGGGTTTCCCACATCTTCTTGGTAAAACCGAACCTTCGTTAGGCCGGATACGTTTACTATTCGCATGTCTTCTTTTCTGTGAGGATAATCATCACATGCGACACATCGCTCTAATCGCAATCTTCTCTCTCTTCTCTCTCCCCGCCGTCGCTTCCACCGACGACTACGAACTTGCGGATCTACTCGTAAAACGGGGATGGTTTGATCTAGCGGAAGATCTCTTCCGACGAATTAAATCAGATTCAAACCTCTCAAAAGAAAAGAGATCCGAGGCAGAGTATGGTCTCGCACGAATCAACCTGGTTCGCGCCGAAAATATCCGCGACCCTCAAAAGAAAGTAGAGGAGTGTGACCAAGCGATCGAAGCGATCAACAATTTCATCAAAGCAAACTCGAGGCATCCCAGGCGAGCCGAAGCGCTCGCTGATATCGGAGATCTACGACAACTAAAAGGAAAAACCCTCGTTCAACTAGGGCAACTCGACCTCGCGGAAGCCGAGTTTGACAAGGCGGAAGCCCTATTCGAGGAACAGATCAACGAACTCAAGCGAAAAAAAGTCTCCCCTCCTGATTCGGAAGACCGAACAAAAAACCCTTCGAAGTATAAACGGGATGCGGATAAGTGGGATGCCTATGAACAGGCAATGATGTTCGCGAAATATAACAAAGGAATTGCGATCTTTAACCGCGCGGAAACCTATCGAGAAAACCCCGAAAAGCACGATGTGATGAAGCAGAAACTCGAAGATATGAACAAACTCTTCGGGGAATTCATGTGGGACTACTCAACCTACTTCCTCGCGTACGACGCCGCTATCTATATGGGACGAGCCTCTATGATGCTCGCCAAATATACCGACAGGGCGAAAGCCGAGCGGTATTGGGCAAACTGTTTCCGCTACATCGGAACCTCAAAGAGTCCCTTACGAGACCCGGAAGCTCGCCGATCCGAAATGATTCGTGACCTCGGAACCCGGGGGTACTATTACGAAGTCAAAGCCCGGATGGAGTACGGAAACACAAAGAAAGGCCGAGCGGCGATCAAAGAATTCTTAGAGGCCGCAAAACTGGCGGAAGAACTCTTTGGCCTCATCCCCTCGGCAAAAAAGACTGACATGGGAAAAGCGGTTCGACTGGAGCAAGCGAAAGCCTATTGCCGGGCCGGAAAAACAAAAGAAGGTATCGCTCTTCTTATCCAGCTGAAAAACAACAATAAGGACAGCTGGGTAGAAAACATGGCGATCGATATTCTGGGCGAATACGCCGGAGAGAGCGACCTCAATCTCGCCATCGAATCCGCGGACAACATATTCGAAAGAGGCGAGTCGTGGCTCTACCGGGCGCTTCCGAAATATCGCTCTGCACTTCTGGCGGTCAAGAACGAAGCGGAAAAAAAACAGCACTACCCGTACTGCTGGTACCAGATTGGTCGTTGCTACTATTGGACCGGTCGATATCAGGAAGCCTCCCTCGCCTTTGGAAAAGTCGTTTTTGACGGATCCCCCTACATGGAACACGAAATTGCCGGGGATGCCGCACGGATGAAATTGCAAACCCTAAAACGACTGGTCTTCAGCACCGGGAACTCCGAAGACCGATCGGAACTCGATCGATACCGCTCGTTTGTTACCGCCCGCTTCCCCAACGTGGTTGGAGAAGGAGAACTCGCCGGCCGGGCCATCGACCTAGAAAATGACAAGAAGTACCTAGAATCGAATGAACTGTGGCAGAAATTGGCGAAACCGGGAAATCCTTATCACGAAGAGGCGCTTTTCAGCATCGGACAGAACTACTACAAGTATGCTCTTCAAAAAAGCAAAGAAACCCCTTCTGAAGCGGACAGGTACTTCGAAAAGGCAATCCGCCAATTTAAAGAACACCTTTCCTTCGTAATGAACCTCCCAAAACGAACAAAGGGAATCACCCGCAATGCGATCGGATCGATCTTATTCAGTTGCCGGATTCATGGGGATGAACGCTTTTCCAAAGGAGATCCGAATGAGGCACTGAAAATCTCAGACCAAATCGAAACAAAATTCCCAAAATCGGATCCAAAACTCCTTATCGCGATCATGACCGCCCGGCTCAACGCGAAACTACGCCTCTCCGAGATGGGATATTGGTTCTGCCCCACCTGCATAAAAGCGGTCAAGCCGGGAAGAGCCCGGGAATGTTCCTCCTGTAAAAAAGCGAACCTCGCGTCCTACCTTAAGGAAGCGGAAAAGGATATGGAGGTCCTCGAGAGAAACTATCTCGAAATCGGATTGGGAAGAAGAGACTACTTACGGGCACTCGCCCTTCTCGCAGGAACGTTTGAGGAATCCGCCTCTACACTCGCTGGAATCGAACCAAAGCTTGCAAAAGAACTGACTCTAAAAGCGATTGAGTATTACGTGAAGTACACAGAGGAAGAACCGGACGCCCTCCAGGGAAAGAAAATGCTCTATATGGCGGAAAAACTGTTCGCCGCCGCTGAAGGGTTACGAGATCAGGGAACAGATAAAGCTCTGGAAAAGGCAGGGGAATACTTTGAGAAAGCGGGAGACCTTCTCAAAACCTATATCGCAAATGAGGGGGATCTCAGTGAAGAAGACCCCGCTCAGAAACGGCAAATCCAGCGCATGATTACAAGGGCCAATGTCATGTCCGGAAACTATGACGAAGCGATCTCAGACCTGAAAGAGTTGGTTCGCTCTGACCCGGAAATGGCAGACGGAAGTTCCTGGGAAGATCTTGCGGATTGCTACACAGCCAAGGCGAAGGATATGGATCGCAATAAAGAGCGGGAGAACCTCTACAAAGAGGCCGACAAAATCTACTCCCGGCTTTCCGTAGCCTTGATGCAAGCGAATAGGATCAATGATCACTTTTTCCGATTATTCT
>CAYRLD010000278.1:0-3878 GCA_964424925.1 uncultured Planctomycetales bacterium | reverse complement strand
GGATCCGGCTGAACGCCCGGTGAAATCATGGAAATCATTCGTAAGGGAATTCCTGTTTCAAACGGCTACGCCATTGGAAAGGCGCTGGTCATGGGGATGGAGGAGTTTCATATCCCCCGCAAGCGTGTTCCCGAAGGGGAAGTCGAGCTTGAGGTTGCCCGCCTGGGAAAGGCGAGTGCTTCGGCTAAAAAGGAGTTCGAATCACAATTAAATAAGCTTTCCCGGAAAGGGGCTGGGATTGCTCAGATCCTTCGCGCCCATCTCGGAATGATTGCGGACCCGAAACTCCATGATGATGTGGTTCTGGGTATTCGAAAAAGCCGTTTTAGTGCGCCCTATGCCGTTTCTCGAGTCTTCCGAAAGAAAATTAAAGCGTTGGAGGCGACAGGCTCTCCCTATTTTGTTTCCGTCATTCGCGATTTAGCTCAGATAGAGAAGACCTTATTACGCCACCTTCTCGGTAAAAAATCGAATGCGACCGGGCCTAGTGATGAATCTTTTCTTCTGATAGCTCATGATTTGTCTCCCTCGGAAACTCTTCTCCTGGATCGTGAGAAACTTCTTGGGTTAATCACAGAGGTTGGCGGTCCCACATCCCATACGGCGATTGTGGCTTCTTCTGTGGGCATTCCTGCCGTCGTAGGAGTGGAAGACATCGCAACGGATATCGACAGTGGGGATACGGTCATTCTTGATGGGATGAGTGGAACGGTGATCCTCAACCCGAGTGAGGCAACCTTAAAGCGATATCAAGCGATGGAACGGAATTTTGTTGTTCTGGAAGAACGCTTGGCTCTCGAATTTCGAGATCTCCCCGCCGAGACCCGAGATGGTCATCGAATTGAAATCAATGCCAACATTGAGATGACGGAAGAAATCCCCACGGCACTCAAACTGGGGGCGGAAGGGATTGGTCTTTATCGGACAGAGTTCCTATACCTTCAGCGCGATACAACTCCGACGGAATTCCAGCACATGGATGCCTACCATGCGGCGATTACCAAATTAGGGCAACGTAAATTGACTTTGCGGACGCTCGATTTGGGTATGGACAAGATTCCGGTCCAAGGTCAAGCGGCGGAAAGTAATCCCCTTATGGGGACCCGGGCGCTTCGATATTGTTTGGAGAATCCGGAAATCTTTCGCACCCAATTGCGTGCTATTCTTAGGGTTGCCCACCTAGGGAATGTTGAGATCATGGTTCCCATGGTATCCACCGTAGAAGAAATACGGCAGGTGCGGGAATTTATCCACGAGGTTGAGGACGAACTTCGACGGGAAGGGGAGCAGATCTCAGGGAAGATTCCCGTCGGCATCATGGTTGAGATTCCTTCTACGGCCGTCATTGCCGACATTATGGCAGATTACGCCGATTTCTTCAGTATCGGAACAAATGATCTGATTGCCTATGCCATGGCGGTAGATCGTCTGAATGAACGGTTGGCCTCTCTTTATCAACCCGCTCATCCGGCGATTCTCCGGTTATTAAAACATGTGATTGAGGTTGGGGAGAAAAAGAATAAGCCTGTCGCTGTTTGTGGAGAAATGTCGAGTGATATCCAATATACGATTCTTCTTCTTGGAATGGGATTGAAGACCTTTAGTGTCGTTCCTCCCGCGATCCCGGAAATCAAAAAGGTGATTCGTTCTGTAACGATGCAGGACGCACAGGCCTTAGCCAAAAGGGCCTTTGAATTCGACGACGCGGAGAAGACCCTTAATTTTTTAAGAGATGAGACCCGAAAGATCATCCCAGACGTACTATAAAGGGGGCAGGATCCATTCTGGATGTCCTGCCACAAGCTCGTTATACTCTTACATTCTCAACCATTTTCGTATCTACGATTGGGGATCCAATTTATGCGAAGCGTTTATACTCTTTTGGTTCTTCTCCTTTGTTGCAACTCGTATTCATGGGCGCAGGATGTCGTTCAGTTGCGCAATGGGAAAAATGTAGTAGGAACCATTGTTATTGATGATCAAAAAAGTTCCGAAGGATTTTGGCTCAAAAGTCTCGAGACGGGAGGAACCTTTTTCATTAAATGGTCTCAGGTTCCTTCTCGGGAGAAAAATAGGATCCTGGATAAGCCCACCTCCTCCAATGCGCAAGTTATGGATGGGGTGCGCATTGTTACTTCTTCCAGTCGACTTGTTCTTGGCGATTCAACCGGAGCTTTGATTGATCCTGTCCCAGAATCTGTAAGCGAATTGAATGATACATTTCAGGTCAAAACGCGGAGCAGTAGTCGTCCTGTTTTGGTTCCTCGGTCGGCCGTAGAGTCGTATGAACGGTTGCGGATCCGAGAATCGGATGCCTTCAGCAAAGAGGAGATGGTGACCCGGCGAGAGGCAAATCTAGACCCGAATGATGCAGATGCGACCTACAGTCTTGGGGAATACGCTCTTCTTCTCGAACTATATCCCAAAGCCAAATCTCTTTGGCAGAGTGCCCTTCAGTTGGATCCCTCTCGGAAAGGTGAGATCGAGAGTCGAATTGCAAAAGTAGACAATCTGATATTGGAATCGGAGGCGAAACTCGCCCTCGAAACTCTACTCAAATTGGCCCAAAAAGGGAAATTTGACGAAGCGATCTCCGCCGCGGATCTTTTTCGAGAGAATTATGCTGATACCGATGTGGGTTTGGCGAATCCGAATCTTGCAGAGCTAATCGAAAAAGAGAAAGCCTCCTATGAAAAAAACCGGAGTGCGTATCTCGCACAGAAAATTCCAGATGCGTGGAGGTCTCTCCGGAAAAGCTTACTTGCGGAATATGCGAAGAAGAAGTATCGATGCGCCGAAGCGCGCAACAAGGTTTCCACCTTAGATCAGGAGATCCAAGACAAACTAAGCGAACAATTTAATTGTTCCCCAGAAGACCTTCTCGTTGCGTGGGAATCCCGAGGTGAGAAGAAGCAGAAAGTGAGCATGAGTGATGCAAGTTGGTTGTATCAACCGGGAGGTAATGGCGGCGAAATCGATTATCAGGGGGGCGGCAGATCGGAGGTCGGAGATGACGACCCGGTAGAAGATTTCGCACGTAAATTCGGTGGGAAGCAACGGGGGAAGGGCCAGACTCAGAAAAAAGAGGATCCTCCAGAGACTCTGAAGACCTCCGATGAATGGTGGGCGAGTGCGAGTACGACAAAAAGAAAGAATTTCTTAACGGCAGAATATGCGCTCAATTCTGGGAACGTTAAGGTGATCAAAAAGGACGAAAAGAAATGTTCCCGATGTCGGGGAGAGGGGACACGAAAAGATAAAAGAAATGGCGAATATGTACAGGTCCTCTGTGATCGATGCCATGGTGGCGCGATCGATTTTACAGTGACCTTCGATTAAATTTGATGCGGAGACCAGTTCTCTTTTCATTCCTCCTCCTTAAGTGGGGGACTCTCATTTCCTGCGCTTGCCTTCTGGGGGGCTGTTATATCGTCCGCCAGGGCATGGGGCAGATGGACATCCTATTCACGCGAACATCGGTGGCCGATTATCTGGATGGGGATGCATCCCCTGAATCCAAAGAAACCGTCCGATTCATTCAGGATGTAAAACGATTCGGGGAGAACGAGGTCGGTTTGAAATCGACCGATAATTTCACCACCGTATATGATACGGAAGGGTCCCCCGTTTCCTGGGTTGTAACGGCTTGCCGAAAAGACCGTTTCGAACCGTATACATGGTGGTTTCCGATTGTCGGAAAGGTTCCTTACAAAGGGTTTTTTAATCAGAAGGATGCGCTTGCCCAGGCGGAAGAACTGGAGGCCTCTGGATACGATGTTTCGGTCGGTTCTGTCGGGGCATACAGCACCCTGGGGTGGTTTTCGGACCCGATCCTTTCGACCATGTTTGATAATACCCGGGAGTCTTTAGCCGATTTA
>CAYRLD010000277.1:0-3886 GCA_964424925.1 uncultured Planctomycetales bacterium | reverse complement strand
AGGAATCGACGAGAAACCGGTAAAACTGTTGCACGGGCGCACCTTTTTTAATGATCCCTCGATGGAAGATCTTCTCATTTGGACGTATGCGGAGGATCTCGATTCCGACGGAAAGCATGACCTTATTGTCCCTTTATCAGATGGGTATAAGATCTATTTTCAAACGGCTCCGGGTCAATTTTCGCATGTGGTTCACTTGGAATCGGGATTGGCCAATCAAGCGGACCAATCTTTGCATTCGGAACGGTGGTCTGAGAAATCGGAGAAAGTGATCAGCACTTTTCTTCTCCATCGCAGTCTTCCCAAATTGACCGTGGTCGATATTAACGGAGATGGGCGTAAGGATCTCATTACCATTGAGAAAGACCTGATCACCTATTTTTTCCAGAGACCGGTTCGTCAATATCAATCGAATCGACGAAATCGTTTTCGGTATCCGATTCCGACTCTGGCCGGGGAAGTAGAGAAGAATAAGATCGACCTTCCGATCATTACCTTTGTGGATATTAATAATGATCGAAAAGCAGATATGGTCGTGACCCGGGTGGTGGGAAAGTTGGGAATGCTCGAAAGCTTGGAAACCCGTGTTTATGTTCATATCGGAAACGGACGTGGAAATTTTATATCCGACCAGGCGATCCAGGTTCGGGGGGTGACGATTGACCCCACCTTTACAGATATGAATATGGATGGAAAACTCGATTGCATGGTATCCCGCCTACGCACCGACTTAATGCGACAGGGGGGACAGCTTTTGGTCCTGGGGGAGATTCGAATTACGTACGAAATCTTTCAATATGACGGCAAAAATGGAACCTATGAAAAGGATCCCGTTTTTGAAAAAGTGGTTCGGGTGAACAAGGATGATTTGAAAGAGAAGAAAGCAGCTTCTGTTCCGATGGTGTTTGTTTCCGGGGATCTCTCTGGTGACGGACGACCCGATATGGTGGTGGTGGAATCGAGAACCAATGAGATCCGATTTCAGTATGGCGAAGTTCACTGGTCGGGGGGAGAACCAGTGATCGGTTTTGAATCGAGCCCCTTCTTCCGAAAAAAGCTCGATAAGTTTCCCAAACGGGTAACGGTCTATGATGCAAATGGGGATGGGTTGGACGATGTTTTCCTTCACCATTCCGGCTCGGTTGGGATTCTCGAATCCCGCCGCAAGAAGTAGAGAGCTTCTTTACTCTTTATAGTAAAGGTGCATTTCTTGCTCTCGCGTTCCGCAATGGCCGAAAATCACATGTCGGCTCCAATGGCCTTGAAGGCGGTACTTTATTGAACGAAGCTTCGTGTACCCGGCTTTCTCAAAGTCCAATGGCCCAAGGCCATACCAATCTGGCCCGGTATTGGCGTCCCAGAAAATAAGAGACCCTTCCGGTGCTTGTCTCATCTCTTCGCGGTATTCATCGGGATTTTTACCGGAGACCAGTTGTGTCTGCCGAAGATCAGCATCAAAAAGAATGCACATATAGGCCTGGCTCCAGAAGAGTCTTTTGACCGGCCTTCCATCGTTTTCCTGGTACCAATTGTACGTTGCCTCCACCGCCCGGGAATCGTGCAGATATTTGTGACAATCGATCATGTACAGCGCGAATACCCAGGAAACCAGAAGAAAGGTAGCGACGGCGCTGGAGAGGAGTCGAGGAAAACGAATCCGAAGGTCTATTTGGTTCAAAGCAGAGAGAGCGAGAAGAGCGATCACAGGTGATATACAGACGAAATAGCGTGCGTATCCGGCTGAGCCAAAGAGTCCGAATTCCCAGAGGATGATTTGGAAAAAGAAAAAATAGATCGCGGTCATGGGCAATATCCACAATCTCTTTTTTAGTTCCAAGACCATTCCGGCTAGGAAGAGGAAAAAGATCGGCCCGGCAATCTCAAATCCAACCCGTCCATACCATTCCAGTTGCGCCGAGGCGTATTTCCCTTGTCCCTTCCAGGGCCACGTATCAAGGATCCAGAAAAAGTTTCCGGTGATCGCCCATGCGGATAGCCACCAGAGAATACTTCCGGCGAGGAGAAGGAGCGATTTGGGGAAGCGCATCCAAAATTTCTTATCGATTCGGGCGTCAAAGAGGATGACAAATCCCCAGAAAATTCCGACAAAAAATCCTTCCGGTCGAATCAAAGGGAGAAGCGAAACGAGCAGAGCAGCCGAAAAAGGGCGCTTCTTTAGATAGAGAAGAATCGCAAGGAGAAAGATCAGCCCAAACAGAGGCTCGGTCATGGTATCAAAAGAAAGAAGAAGGACTCTCGGTTGGAGGAGAAGAAGGGGGTAGAGAAGCCATAACTTTTTTAGACCAAAATGGCGTCCCACGAGGCAGGAAACATACCCACTCGCGAAAAGGAGAAGAGGGGTCATCATTCGGGCGGGCAAATATCCAAATTGGGCGGGGAGAGAATAAAGCGTCGTAAAGAGCGGGCGGGCCCAGGGACTGACTAAATAGTCTGGGTAGAGCCACGACCAGCGACACATCAGATAGTGGTAGCCTCCGTCCTGTTGATACGAATCGGGATAGATCAGGGCAAGGAGGAGGGCATGGACGAAAAAGATGCAGAACCAGAGGACGTGGGTTGAATTTCGCATCACTTAATAATTTTGGGGTTTTCTACCAAAGAAGAGCAGGACGCCAAGAAGAAGGACCGACCCGACCGCAAGGGATGCCCAGGGAGGAACCCCAAACCCGGTCGGAATAAATCCGATCACGATCGCCACTCCACCACAAAGAAGACCATACGGTAATTGTGTTCGAACATGATCGATATGATCCGAGGCGGTCGCGAAAGAAGACATCACGGTGGTATCAGATATGGGAGAGCAGTGATCTCCAAAAATTGCTCCACTGAGAACGCCAGCAAGAGAAGCAAACCGTATCCCTTCTTCGGGGCTTACCCAGGCGAGAGGGGCGATGATCGGAATAAGAATTGCCATCGTTCCCCAGGAAGTTCCGGTCGAAAAAGCGATAAGAGCAGAAAGAACGAAGGTAATGGCTGGAAGCCACTGAAGGGGAAGGTCATTTCCAATTTGTGCTACGACCCACGGACCCACAGAAAGATCTTCACAGGTCTGGGCGATCGACCAAGCGAGCGTGAGAACAAGAATCGCGACGAACATGCCCTTGCAGCCTCCTAGCCACGCTTCTATCGATTTTTTCGGGCTCAGATGGCCTCCCAGCATGGCCAGGAGAAGCGCGAGAAGAGATCCGCCCATCGCTCCCCAAAGAATGGCGTTGTACGAATTGGCATTCCCCATTATTTCCCAGATTCCGCTTGTCGCTCCCGCTTCTCCGAGAGCGGCCTTTCCGGTGAAAAGTAAGCCGAGAAGCGTGCAGGCGACCAGAGCGAGGACCGGAAGTGCTGCGACATACCACCGACGGCTCATATCTCCATGGCTTGAGAAATCTTCCATACCGCTATCGGCCAGAGGGGCCGCTCCTGGTCGGATGACCTGACCCGTTTGCAGAGCGCGATTTTCCGCTTTCCGCATCGCGCCAAAATCACGGCGCGTGGAGGCGATCAGAAAGACAAACAAAAGAGTGAAGAGGGAATAAAAACTGTAAGGGATTAATTTCAGGAAGACGGAAAAGATTTCCGTATCCTGTATCACCCCGGTCTCAACAATGAATCCCATTTTTGCGACGACCCAGGTAGAGATGATCGAGAGTGTCGCTACGGGTGCCGCGGTAGAGTCGACGATGTAGGCGAGTTTTTCGCGGGAAATTTTCAT
Organism: uncultured Planctomycetales bacterium; assembly: GCA_964424925.1. GTDB lineage: Bacteria > Planctomycetota > MHYJ01 > MHYJ01 > JACPRB01 > CAYRLD01. The sequence continues at coordinate 156 of CAYRLD010000277.1, read as the reverse complement.
CCGGTCGGTCAAAGGACGCATCGTATTCCCAATGATCATGCAGTTCGCATAATCATCGAAGAAGATTAAGAGCCCCATAAACCAGGTTGAAATCATTCCGGAACGACGGGTTCGGGCAAATCGAGAAACCACATCGACAATTCCCTTGGTTCCTCC
>CAYRLD010000276.1:0-3904 GCA_964424925.1 uncultured Planctomycetales bacterium | reverse complement strand
AGTGGTGCCGTTAATAAGCTGATTTCGTTCACAGCGGATGGGGCGGGCTTCGTCTGGGGCTGGCTGTATGGAAGCCAGGCGCACGGGGAAGGTCATGGGATGATCTTTTTCGTCGATATCCTGATGACGATCATCTTTTTCGCCTCCCTTATGGCGGTCCTCTACCACATCGGCATTATGAAATGGTTGGTGGCGGGTATTGCGAAGTTGATGCGCTGGACGATGGGGACGAGCGGTTCGGAAACTTTTTCGGCGAGTGCCAATATTTTTGTAGGGCAGACCGAAGCTCCTCTGGTTGTAAAGCCGTTTATCAACACGATGACGATGTCTGAGTTGCATGCGATCATGGTGGGAGGCTTTGCGACGGTAGCGGGGGGGGTCTTAGCCGCCTATGTCGGATTTGGGATCGATGCGGGGCACCTGATGTCGGCGAGTTTGATGTCCGCGCCGGCGGCTCTTGCTATGGCGAAGATGTTCTATCCCGAAACGGAAACGTCTCCCACGTCAGGGGAGGTCAAGCTCGAACTTGAGAAAACGTCCGTCAATATATTCGATGCCGCTTGTGTCGGAGCCGGGGAGGGGATGAAGTTAGTCCTCAACGTGGCGGCGATGTTGCTCGCGTTCATCTCTCTTATTGCTCTCTTGAACTATGGTTTCCAGGAATACCAACTCTTACTCTTCCCCGATTCCCCACCTCTGGAACTGCAGAAGGTCGTCGGGTGGGTCTTTGCCCCCCTTGCGTGGTTGATGGGGGTTCCGTGGGAGGATTGCTCCAATATTGGAGAATTGCTCGGAATTAGAATGGTCCTAAACGAGTTTGTCTCTTACATAGAAATGGGAGGGAAAGAGCTTTCTCCCCGTGCCTACATCATTGCCACCTATGCATTTTGTGGCTTTGCAAACTTCTCTTCGATCGCGATTCAGATCGGCGGGATCTCCAGTATCGCCCCGAATCGGAGACAAGATCTCGCCAAACTCGGACTCCGCGCTATGTTTGCCGCGACGCTCGCCTCCTTTCTTACCGCAACCGTGGCGGGCGCGCTTCTCTCGGATGAGCAGATGGAGCGGGATTACTACAAAAATCAGGCTCGCGTGACGAAGGTCGTAGAGGAAAAAATAAAGCACTACGATACTTTCTTAGAGAAGTATCCCAATTCGCAATGGGCCGAAGAGATTCGTGGGTTAAAAGAAAAAGCGAAGAGTGAAGCGGCCCCCGCTCCCACTCCAGAGATAAAGACAGAGGGTTCCGAATGAGGTTGCTCCCTCTTCTTTTTTTTCCGATCTTTGCCGCGGCCTGTTCTACCTCCTCCCCTCTTCCCCGTCCCGTCGAAGGGGAACGTCCCCGCAATGTAATTTTTCTGATCGGGGATGGGATGGGGCTCTCCCAGATCACCTTGGCTCGTCTCGCAAAAGGGGGGCCCGATGGTCCGCTTGCGCTCGACCGTATGCCGGTGAGCGGTTTCGTCCATACCCATGCGGCGAATGGGTGGGTAACCGATTCGGCTGCCTCTGCTACGGCGCTTGCCTGTGGAATAAAGACCAATCTTTTTGCGGTTGGAATGGACTCGAAAGATCGTCCGGTCAAGTCGATGCTGGTCTCCGCCCAGGAAAAGGGACAGACGGTTGGATTGGTGTCCAATACGCGAATCACTCATGCGACGCCGGCGGCTTTTGCGGCACATGTAAAACTGAGGTGGATGGAGCCGGCGATTGCGCGGCACTATCTGGAAAAAGAGGTCGAGGTTCTTCTGGGGGGAGGCCGCAGGAATTTTTCGGATGACCTGCTCGCCGGGTATCGTGAGAAAGGGTATACGGTTGTACAGACGCGCGAGGAACTTGCGCACGCAGAAGGCAAAGTGCTCGGACTCTTTGCGAAGTCTCATCTTCCTTTCGTTCTGGATCGGGAAGAAGAGCCCTCTCTTTCGGAAATGTTTGCTCGTGCTCTGAAGCTGGTCTCCGGGGATCCGGACGGCTTCTTTCTCATGGCGGAAGGAGGGCGGATCGATCACGGCGGGCACATGAATGACGCTCCTTCCATTGTCCAAGAGTTGATCGAGTTCGATCGGGTGGTGGCCTTTGCGGTGGAGTATGCCCAGAAGCGGGGCGATACGCTGGTGGTGGTGACGGCGGATCATGGAACCGGAGGCGTCACCGTAACCGAGAAGATGATGAGCCGTCGTGGCCACTTCGATCGGGTTACCGCCTCTGTTTCCAGGATCGAATCTCTGTGGGAGAAGGGGAAGGGTGCGGCGTTGTTGAAGCAATATGCCGGAATCGATTCGGTCTCTCCCGAAGAACTGCAAGAGATCAATGAAGCTTCCACTGCGAAGGAGCGGGCTCTCTGGATCGGTCGCCTTGTCAGTCGTGCGTGCGGTGTCGCTTTTATTCCGATGCCGATTCGATTGACGGAGCCGAAGGTCACCAACGGCCATGATGGAGGAATGGTTCCGGTGTACGCCTACGGACCGGGAGCTGAAAATTTTTCAGGGACCATGGATAACACCGAACTTTCCCGCCGGATCAGGATGCTCGCCGGTTACTGATTGTTCGGCACCGACTGGTCATCCATCCCTTCTGTTCCCGAATCTGCTGCCCTGATGTAGAGACGGTACCCTGTAGCCCCCGGTCTGCGGCAGGTGTTCAAGATTGCCGATTCCTTATCAGCAGAGAGAGTGAGAAGTCGGAAATCGCCATGGTCGCTACGGATGGAGTTTTCCCGTTCATCGTAGAAAATGATCCGATACTCGATGGTGATCGGTTCGACCGTATTGGCTCCGAGACGGAACATGACACGATTCGTTCCTGCAGGGTTATCCTGAAAGAGGTTGTCGACGAAAACCATTCCATTGAGCCAGGTGGTTACATCCTGTGGGCCGTTGAGCCAGGTAAGGTCTGCGTCCGGATAACCGACATCGCTTGTTCCTCTTTTTCGGAGGAAAAGTCGGAAGCCGACCGCTCCTCGGGATCGAGCACTGTCGAAAACGGAATCGGTTCCCCGGGGGGTCAAACTGACCGGGCGGTATCCTTCATGCAGACTCGCGAGAGCCTGTCCGTTGCTGTCATAAAACCGGAAGAGGTACTCCAGCGCCACGGTTGTAGCGGTCCGGTTCCCAAGGCGGATTCGAATTCCATAGAAATCATCGGCGTCGTCTCTTCGTACCTGGTCAATAACCACAGTACGTCCGAGAAAACTTGCTTGGGCCGGAGTGCTGACGGAACTCCATTCGACCGTTTTCGAAACGATGCCGGAGCGGTCATTCCCCCAATCGGATCCCGATTCGAGAGCGTCGAGATCTTTTGAGAGATCGACCTTCTCCGTCGTGATGGAGATCGTTTGCGTCTCTCCCTCAGAAGGAGACGTACTCGTCCGATCGTCTGAGCCGAAAAGGCTGCAGGAAGCCAGAAGAGCGGGAAGAGCGAGCCAGATTAGGTTCTTGTTCATGAGTCCTCCGAGGGTTGCTTTGTTTTCCATATTATGGAGACGCAGCCAGAGGCCCGTTTCCATGCGAGGCCGTTTGTATCCGGAGAAGCGCGGACTGTCCAGAAATATGCGGATCGCTGGCCCGGTCTAATCCTCTTGGGACTCGACTATCCGGGGATGATAATTTTTTAAGGGGTTATAAAATTCATCATTTCCGGTGACCACCAATCCCCAGACCGTTTCCGGGGGAAAGGAGGCGAGTTTGTTCCAGGCTTCGGAGACGCGTTTACCTTCCGGGACAACCAGAACCGGCCGCTCAAAAGAGGAGGGAAGCGAATCCTCAAGGGAGAGGAACTTGCAATCCCTTTTGTTCAACTGGCGGCTCATTTTCCCCTGAAAAAGGAACCCGAAGATATTCCCTTCCATGCCTCTGCCATAATCTATGGCACCCGGAATGGAGAGTTCGGAAGCGTTCTATGTCCA
>CAYRLD010000275.1:0-3907 GCA_964424925.1 uncultured Planctomycetales bacterium | reverse complement strand
GCAAACTTCTCCTTCTGAAGTTCTTTCGAGAGGTTGATTTGGTGTCCCTTCTCTACTCCGTGCGTTTTGGCACTGTCGGGAAGAAGAAAGATCGCCCATTCGGCTTCAAACTGAGAGGTAACCGCTCCCTCATGTTTTGCTTCCAGATAGGCGACTTCGAGAACGGTTCCTTCGGGATCGAGAAAGAGAATGTCAAAGTCATTGTCATGTGAGTCGTAGAAGTGGTGACGCGGTGGAGAGTGTCGTACCGCAAAAGCAGATTCGGTAGAAAGCGTATTCCAGGAAAGAAACTGTTTTCGGGCCGAGTCGGTGCGGATCAAATCAACCGTAAATACGTTTCCCTTAATCGTGAGGGTCAAAGTTTCCTTTCCTCCAGATTTAGAGCATCCCAGGAGAAGGGTGAGAAAGAGAGCGACAGATATATTCTTAATCATCCAGTCTCATTCCCCGGAGTTTCATGCGTAAGAGAGTTTTGATTCGAATCGCTAGATCCTCTTCTCCCCCTGCAGGAACCCAGTCGGCATCTTTGACCGACATTGGGTTTCGAGAGTTATTGTTGATTTCATAGGGACAACGAATGCGGATGTTGTAGCCGCCCTTTTCGAGTTTAATGATTTCCAGTTCCGCTCGGATACGTTTCCCTTCTCGGAATATGGGAGCGAATTGGGTTTTCCATTTTGTCGAAATCAAGCCCTCTTCCCGGGACTGAAGATCAATCTGGAACCTCTGGGTCTCTTGAAGAAGGGTAAGGCTGGTTTTCCAGACATCCTCAGCCGATCGGTAGACCGGTCCGGTTTCAATCCAGAGCCCTTCTTTCCTATCGCAGGTAGATCCTGCCAGGAAGGGTGTGAGTAGAAGCAGCAGTAGTCGCCTCATAGGGGGCTTACCTTAGCAAAAAGGCTCGTGGAGGACTACAGAGTGCAGGGGATTTATCGGTTTCGATAGTCGACCAACTCCATGTTGTGCTGGCGATAGTGGGGATCTAAATACTCGATTTTTACGAGTCCCACGTGGGGTGCGTAATACTCCTTTGATTCGATCCGCTTCGCTTCCCCACCCTGATTAAATTCTGTCGAGAAGGTGACTTCAATGCAGTTGTTAAAGGTTCCATAAGGGGTTTTTACTGTCCGGGAGTTCGACGTAACCTTCCGGATATGTTTCTGCTCTTCCTTTTGAAAGGAGTTTCCTCCCCATTCCCACCAATGTCCTCTTTGTAGAGGGAATTCTAATATGGCTCCTGTTCCGTACGAGAGGAAGACCGAGTCTCCCTCTACCCGGATTCGCAGAGGTTTTGTGACGCTTGAATCCCCGACTTCGGTTTCGACTGTGCCTGAGACACGTCGTCCATTTTCCATTTCATCAATTTCACGGATTCTGATTTCGCGAGAGCTAAGGGGAGTCTCCGATTCGGGGTTTGCTTCGCCAAGCTGGTATCGCCAGGAAGCTCCTGAGCGTAATGGGTAATATTTTCTCATTTGTTCAAAGACGAGTGCATCAATCTGTTCTGGAGGAGCTTCCATTTTTAGTTTCCCCTTTGCCCAACTGCGGTGCTCCTTCTTTTGTGCAATTCCGAGATATTCCTGGATCAGTTTCTCTTTTTCTTCCTTTTGAGTGGTCTTGTTAAGTTCTGACTGAAGGTGGGTAAAGAGGGCGGTTTCCCGAACGTCAAAAGCTCCCGGGTGATTTGGGTAAAGAAGTAAAACCTCATCCGCTGCTTCAACCGATCCTGCGATATTTCCTTCCGCCAATTTATTCCGGGCATCTTCTAGGGCGATGCTCATGCGCAAGTCCCGGAGACCTTCCTCGCGGGAAGAGTCTACCCGAACTAACGCTCGATAGGCCTTCCAGGGAACAGTTCCGTTATTCCTCTTTCGGGCTTGGTTGGCCACTCTTTCCAGGAGGGGGGGGAGGGTTTCCTTTGCTGCTGCTGAGAGCACGGCCATTCTGTGAACCACGACAGAAAGAACTCCCCCAAGGGAAAGTGTATACGGATCATCCGGCAGTTCCGCTGTTCTTCGACTGACCTCTTTCTGAAGATATTGAAGGAGATCTTCTTCTTCCGTTGAGGAGAAGACTTCCAGTGAAGAGAGGAGGGTGTCCTGTAGTTCTTTCGAGTCCCTCTGTTTGAGGAGGTGTTCTATTCCCGTTTTGTGTTGTTCCAGAGCGAGTCGTCGGAGGTCGCGTTTTCGAAAAGGGATTTGATTGAGCATATGGTGGATGGCTCTCATTGCGTCCATGATCCGACCTTCTCCGAAGGCCGCTTCGACACCTTCCAGTCCACTTGTGGATTGCTCTCGACGGTCCAGGATCGTTAGTGTGATGACATCATCCTCGGGAATAACTTTTAGTTCTCCCTGCACGCGGATGCGGTATTTTCCCTCTTGGAAACCCTCTAGTGATCCGCGAATACTTTGATTGTCTGACAAGATCACTTCGACTTCCTGTGCCGTAAGAATCGGCGCGGAGAGAGTAAACGTTGTCAGGAATAAGATTGCCAAGGCTAAAATACGCATGGGACCCCCTGTACTCGGTTCTATCTCAATATCGGCAGATCCGAACCGGATCTCGACTCTCTTCTTCTATATATGTGTGAAGGGTGGCAGGGAAAGGTCATTCTTTCCATGCCTTTTTTAATTTTCGGTAGACCTCGCTGAGGGAGACGGGGTGTACTTTTGTTTCTCCGGTAACGGGCATGAAGTTGGTATCCCCTTTCCAGCGGGGTACTAAATGAAGGTGGATATGTCCGGGTACTCCTGCTCCAGCAACGCGCCCGAGGTTGATCCCGAGGTTGTATCCATCTGGCTTGAAAGCTCGGTCCATGGCGGCCTGTGCATCTCGGGCGGTAGACATCAATTCGAGCGATTCTTCCGGGGTTAATTTTTTAAGCGTTCCTTTGTGGGTGTTGGGGGTGACCATGAGATGGCCGACGTTGTAAGGAAAGCGGTTGAGAATGGTGAAGCAGGTCTCTCCTCGGTGAAGAATCAGGTTTTTCCGGTCTTTCTTTTCAGCGATGTAGGTGCAGAAGAAGCAGTCCCGGTCGTCGTTTTCTTGAATGTACTTCATCCTCCAGGGTGCCCAAATGTTATCCACTTCCTGAAGGATACCTGTGCAGGAGGGTGGGATCAAACGAAAGACAATCGTTACAGTAGTTTTCGGAGAGACTTTGCGAGGAAAAAGGGGGCTGTGATCGTTTCTCCGTTTGCGCCCCGGAATCGCATCTCTTTGAGAAAGAGGCCGTCCAGTTCAACAACATCTTCCCCCAGTTCCAGGACACGCGGTTTTTCCGAGAGGTGAAAAAGGACTGGGAATCCTTCTTCCGTATAGAGAATTCCTGCAAAGACGCGTGAGAGGGGGGAGTGGGAATCCGGAATCTCTTCGGGCCAGATGCGCGCGATGACGCCCGAGATCCTCCAGAACTTTCCTCGAGAGTGTGGTGGGTTATCCGGATGGAAGCCTTCAAATGTTCTCTTTCGGATCGTTCTGTGGCTTAATTGATGTAGTTTCCCGAGAATGTGGTCGTAGATGTGGCTCGGCAGATAGGTATCTCCATCAAAGATCTCTTCTTCAAAATCAGCCGTCCAAAGGGGGGTCTCTACCTCTATAGGAGTTGTTTTTCCACTTTTCACCCGTTCTATCCGGAGTTCTTCGTCAAAAGAGGGAGTGCAATTGACCAGAAGAAGAAGGAGGGTGAGGGTATAGGTGTATTTCATGCTTCTATAATAAGGGGGGTGTCTCTTTGCCACAAGCGGCGCCCTAGAAGTGTGTCAAATTGGGAAACCTCCATTTTTGTTCAAAAAAGGCTTTTTTTAGGGGGGGTGGTGTATATAAGTCATTGCATAGCAGTGTGTTGTAGGTAAGTCTTTTTGCTCCAAGGGGATGCATATGGCATGGGAGTTGCTTCTGGATA
>CAYRLD010000274.1:2062-3936 GCA_964424925.1 uncultured Planctomycetales bacterium | reverse complement strand
GCTTCTACATGAGCAGGAGAAGATCCAAGATGCAACCGGGCCAAGGAGAGGGGCTGCCATACGTCCGGATCCGTGTCCGCCCGACCTTTTCCAATCCCTTCATGAGCCGAACGAAGTTCGAGATGTGAATTCTTACGACAAATTTGAAGGATCTCTTGTGCAGCCGTTTTCCTCTGCGGCAGAAGACTCGACTCTAACAAACAAAACCACGACCGTAATATATCAGGATCCGCATATTCCTGATGAACCGTTCCCTCCGTAAGGCGCTCTAGGGCACGATTCGTATGTTTTTGGATTTCAGAAAAATCCTCCGAACCGGTCACAAGAAGAGCACGTTTGAACTCCGATTGCGCATCTTCGTTCCTACCGAGTAGTCGAAAATATCGGCCTAGATTATAGATTGCCCCGGCATAGTCAGGATGGTTCCGCCCTCGCCACGATTCTATAAGAAACTCATTGAGCGACATAAATTGGAGCCCTTCTTCCGCCTTTCCGGCTCGGGCACACGTTTCCGAAAGTCGAAGAAGCACATTAAAAATATTATCGTTAAATCGGGAATTCCGAGTCACTTCGCGACAGGCGCGCTTAATTCGAGTAAGAACATCTTGGAGAACAGACTCCCCCACCGATTCTTTATAACCAACCCACCGATTGACCACATGAATCATTACTTGCATAGGTACGGGATGAAGAAGGCCGTGTTGATCCACTGCAGACTCAAGCGTGGCGGAAATTTGATCCCGAATGGAACCAGGAGTTGCCTCCCCTGAATCGAGATGGTCAGCTTGAGCAAGCTGGTCTCTCAAAGCAGGGTTTTCGAGAGAAACTCCCACAGGAGACCCAATCCGCCCCGTATCTGGAGCTACCATTGAAGTCCCCCTATAGGGGGAAAGAAAAAATTCATGCCAGAAAGGTACCGAATTGACCCAGTCTTGAAAACGGATATTCCTTATGAGATAGGAGCTTCAAAAAGCGGAAAGGTTACCTGATCAACAATCGCTTTCCCTTCAAAATTTGGTCCCAAGAAGCGATTTACAGCATCGGTAAAAACGCTCGAAATACGAGCAAGAAAATCTTGAGTCCGAAACAATCTGACAGGCATGGTGTAGAGGATTCGAAACAGTTCTCCTCGAATTGAATTCTTCCGTTTTTCGAGATTGGATTGAATTTCCTTAAAATTTTCCATATCAGGGTTGAGAATCAAGATCGGTTGACAGAAAAAAGTATCCATCCGACTCCCCGACCCAGGAATTTCACGATGCAGAACCTCAAGATCAATTTCAGCGTAGGATTGATCAACCAATCGGCTATTGGAGGCCCCTGCATCCCCAGAGGAGAGGAGGAAGAAGCCGAGTACCCCTACAATACAAACCGCGATCCCAGCACCAGCAATACCCGCAACAGGGAGCCCCTTTTTATTATCCTGACCCTCTTGCTTTGCGCGTGAGGGCATTTCCATCGTATTTGCTTCCATATTTCCGCTCCTTTATTTCTACTTTTTGAAGAACAAACACCCTTTTCGAACACCCAAAGAATACGACATAATATATGCAGAGTCAACCATAAAATATTAATTATTTTACATTTTTTGGAATCGATGGAAACAGAGAGAAAATAGGGAAATGGTGGGCCGTACTGGACTTGAACCAGTGACCCCCTGCGTGTCGAGCAGGTGCTCTAGCCAACTGAGCTAACGGCCCCCGTGAGCCCGATAGTGTACCCCTCACCCAAGTAAGGTCAAGGGGAATCGGGAGTTTTGGCCATTTCTAGAGCCCTATTATGAACCTGGAGAGAATAATGCCCCGCCTCGTCCGGGCTGCCCCCCACAGGGACAGATCCGGGCCCGGGTCGAGTGTTGTAGCGAGTCGCTCCCC
>CAYRLD010000274.1:0-2052 GCA_964424925.1 uncultured Planctomycetales bacterium | reverse complement strand
AACCGTGCCCTTTTCGAATGATATATCGACTCCCTCCTAGGGAGGCCGAAGTTTCCAGAGCATCTTCCTTCGTTCCGAAGGGAATCTCCCTGGGGGTAAAGGCGAGGTCCATCTCTTTTGCCAACCCCTCCGCATGCTGCAGAACAATCTCATCGTGGCCATGAAAAATCGCCTCTACATCTGGCCGATCAACATAGATCTTCTCATGCAAGAAACTGTCACTGGAAGGGGGCGTCTCCCCCAAGAAATGAAGCGCATAATCGGACCAATCCGCCCGCACGACCTCGACCAAATTTTTCCAAGCCAAATGACCCTTCCAACGGGACCGGGTGGGCGTAATGACAAACCCAGAGGGAGTCCGAAAACTGAGATTTCCAGAACTCGCCCCCCCCTCTAAAGGGGCCATTCCCTCTCGATCAAACACCGCACACCAGTGAAGTAACCTCTCGGCAGAAGGATACCGGTTCGGATATTGATCCCGTTGAACGGGATGAAACCGAAATCGAATGCCACATTCGCTGTTTTCTGCTGAGCTCATCGTTGACGAACCGCTTGGACTCTGTAGAATCCAACGCATGGGAAAAAACGTCAAGGAACTATCTCCAGAAAAAATTCGAATGTTAAGTGCATCCCCTTCCCTCACGAATGCGGAAGCGGACAGTTACGGAGACGCCTTCTTCGATGCTGGAATGGTGAGTCAGGCACTTCTCTTCTACGACCGATCAAGAAACCCCGACAAGTACAATCGCGTGAAAGAGTATGCGATCGAGCAGGGAGACGCCTTTCTCTTGTATGGAGTAGAAAAGGTAGAGCCCGAATCCATTAAAGAGAGAGAATGGCGACAAGCGGGAGAAAATGCCCTAGAAAGAAAACAGTATATATTCGCTCGAGACTGCTTCGAGCGTGCGGAAGAACCGGATCGAGCTCAGGAAGCACATGAAGCGTACCTACAAGTCATCCCTACCGAGACGAGCGAGACCCCACCACACGATCCAGAATAAAATTGAGCAGCAGATTTTGGATCGCAAACTCACCAAAGCCATCCGCCTGCTTTGTAAAATGAGAGAGGACGTGCAGAACTTTTCCTGAATCTCGTTGGGGAGAAAAGACAACCGCCACAGCAGGATATCTCGGGATCTCTTTCGATTCGACCAACACCTTTACCCGACGCGATCCAGCCTTAATGAGGTATGATCCGCTATCCACTTCCCATCGAAGAGAGACCGAACTCTTTTTCTCCCCCGAACCGGTCCCCTTAAAAAAAACATCCTCTAGGAGGGGTTCTTTTTCACTTCCTTTCCGCGGACGGATCACAACGGTATCTGGCCCATAGCTTCCACCGATCTTCACATAACCGGGAAAAGCCTTCTCCAAGAGCGTTATTCCCCAGTCGGAAGTGAATAGGTACCCACCTCCCTTTACAAAAAGACGAACTTTCTCGATAAAAGACTCTTCCCCTAAAATTCGATCGAGAACCCGCTCGTAATATCTTTTCTGTGTCTGGGACGTTCGTATTTTTCTCTCAAGATCTCGAATACGATTACGTGACTTCTGCTTCTCTGCAGACACAAGAGACTTCTCATACGACTTGATCTGGCGTTCTAACTTTTGGACCTCCCGCTTCATGCTCGAAACCTTCCCCTTCCCAACCCCCTTTATAGACTGAGAGGTATGACAATTCACAAGGAGAGCGATACATTCGGACAGGTCATACTCTGCAATCTTTGTATGGGAGACACGCGTATACGGAATCCCCAACTCCGATAAAACCCGCTCGACCTTGTCATACGCACCGGAAACAACAACAATCTCACGAGAGCTTCCTCTCCTCAGTTTCGTTAAATCTCCCGCTCGACGTGCTTTTGTCGCCTCGATCGAATCCTTGCGAATGAGCTCCGAATCCACCTCTTTCGGTTTTGATTCAGAGTCTGAAGGGGTCTTTCCCCCACCTCCCTTTCCAATCACTTCCGGTTTAGAACTCGGTGTAGAAGGAGGATCTTTAAAAATCTAGGGCAGGACCTCTTCCGGTTTTGGTTCGAGCTCTGGCACAGG
>CAYRLD010000273.1:0-3950 GCA_964424925.1 uncultured Planctomycetales bacterium | reverse complement strand
AATTTCAGGGAGGCAGAGTGTTGTGTCTGGGTTCGCGATGAGAAAATCACAGCCAAGGGTTAGTTCAAAACCGCCTCCGAGAGTGGCTCCGTGGATATAGGCGGTTGTTGGCATGGGGAGGGAAAGGATATCGAGAATTGTTTGGGTAAAAAGAGGCATCATCTCTTCGACTTTTCCCGGTAGATGTTCTTCGATATCGGTCCCTGCCGAAAAGCATTTTCCCCGGCTTTTTATCAAAAGTGACTTTCCGTCGACCGAATGAATCTCTTTGCGGAGTTCCTGAAGAACCTCAATGGTGAGGACATTAACGGGTGGGTTTTCTATTTCCAGAATGGTAAGACCCTGTTTGTTTGTATGGTGAATCACAGATCTCGATCCTACTTATGGGATCAAGATGACGATAGGATTATCGGAAATGTTTGAAGATCGAAAAATTGTTGTCGAAGGTGTTCCCCGTGAATACCGGTTATATGTTCCCGAAGGGAATGGCCCTCTTGGAATCATCTTTGGGTTTCATGGGTACGGTGACAATAAAGACTTAATGCCTTTATACACACAATTCAAAGAGATTGCGGAAAGCGACCGTTATCTTCTCGTTTATCCGCAGGGGTTACCGGTGGGAGAAAAAAATGGTTGGGATTTACAGAACTTAGAGGGAAATCGGGATCTCCTTCTCTTTGACGTACTTCTCGAATCATTGATTGCGGAATTTGCCATTGATGTTACTCGGGTTCATGCCATGGGAATGTCTAATGGTGGATATTTTTGCCACATTCTCGTTTCCCAACGGTCCGAAAAACTGACCTCCGTTGTATCTCATTCTGGGGGAATCGGAATATTTAAGGCCCAGCCGGTAAAGGCGAGTCGAAAGATCTCCGTATTGATCGTTCATGGTGAATTGGATGAAGTTGTGGCGGTCGGAAAGGCTCGTCGAATGAAAGAAATCCTAGAAGTGGAAGGTCACCCCGTAGAATACCGAGAACTGCCCGGACACGGACATACGTGGGCGATAAAAAAAGGGATCAATGAAGTGATTCGGACGTTCTTTCAGGCAAAAAAAGAAACGGGACCGGACGCATAAACGTCCAGCCCCGTTCCGCAAGGTGCTTTTGAATCTTTCCCTGCCCTATCTCGCCGATTCAAATGCTTTGGGGTCCAGGTCGCCCCGATGGTCAGGCACGGAACTCATGGAATTCAATGGAAAGGTTTTTCCCTCCCCCAGCTATTCCGAAGAGTTCCGGTCTAGGAACGTGCCAATCATCGACCGTTCCTGCCCTTTCCCCATTTTCCCATACAAACTTCGCACGGGAGTGCCAGAGTCCTTGCCTCCGGCGATCCGCCCTTCCTGCAGTTGGGTGAATTTTGGATCCTGCCGCGAATCGGCGGGTTGATTCGCGGAGGATCGTGGAACGTGGATTGGTATTGGAATATTTAGACCACGTTCCAAATCTTGGGTTTCCCCAAGGTTATGTTCAAAGGGAATCGTCAAAGACGATTCCATCAAATTTGACGCAGGGCGATCCGTGCAAGTATAGGTGTCACTGAACCGACAGCCTGCGATCATAAAGATCAGGATGGGGGCCCCGATGATCGGAAACCCTAGAAAGAGTGCTAAACGAGCCATTCCTCTACTCCACTTTCCCCAAAACAGATACCCAGTTCCTCTCTCCTGGGAAAGGTTTCAACCCTTCTCTCCCAGGTGATGTACTTATTGATATCTGTAAAAGCAAGCCGTGTGCCAAAGGTGTGGCAGTTGTAACCTGTTGGTAATCAGTAATCATTCCTTTTTTCATGTTGCAATAATGCAACCATTTGTTACAAATAAGAAAACCATGACCACCGAACGCAAGAATATTGGGAAAACAGAAGAACGACTCCATGATGCCGAGGTTGAAACCTTGGAAAGAGAGATCATGGATTTGGCTCTTGAGAAAACGGGTGCCCGAAATGGGGCTATTTTTCTCTGGGATGAGAAGAGACGGGGTTTGGCAATCGACTTTCATGTGGAAGATGGTCTTGTCGTTCCGCTCTCTCAACTTTTTCTCCGCCATCGAACCGATGGTCGTCCCAATGGGATCGCCTTAAAGGTGCTGGATGAAAATGCTCCTTATCTCTGTAATGACACATCTGAAGATGAGAACTATGCGAGTTATTTTCTAGATGTCGGGTCCATTGTGGGGGTTCCCATCCCCTATCAACGAAGAGCGATCGGAGTTATTACCGTATCCGCTCGTGAAAAAGAAGCCTTCATGGAAACCCATATGGATGTTTTGGAGGAACTTGCCGCCTCTTCTGCAAAATTTCTCCGAAGAGCGCAACTCTATCGATCAAAACATGGTCAAACGAAACGTCCCTTTTTAATTAAGGGCCTTTCTCCTGAATGGATGGAAGTGGAACGAAAACTGGAAAATGTTTCTCCTACGGATGCTCCGGTCCTTATTCATGGAGAGAGTGGGACGGGGAAAGAACTTGTCGCACATGCCGTCCATTTCAATAGTCTGAGGCTCGAGAAACCTTTTGTCTCAGTAAATTGTGCTGCAATTCCCGAAACCATGTTAGAAAGCGCACTTTTTGGTCATGTGAAGGGGTCCTTTACCGGAGCCAGTTTTACGAAGATCGGGGAATTTCAAAAAGCGGATGGGGGGACTCTATTTCTAGATGAAGTTGGAGAAATTCCCCTTCCTCTTCAGGCGAAACTATTACGTGCCGTGGAACATGGAGAAATTCAACAATTAGGGAGCAATAAGCCCCCTTCTCGGGTCGACGTTCGACTGATCTGTGCGACCAATCGAAACCTTCCTTCCATGGTTCGTGAAGGGGAATTCCGCGAAGACCTCTATTTCCGAATTGGGGTTGTCTCCCTCGACCTCCCCCCTCTTCGTACGTACAAGGAAAGTCTTCCCGTTTTGGCACAGGCGTTTTTACAGCAATTTAACCGTCAGCATGGGAAAGAAGTGACTCGAATCTCCCCAGAGGCTTTGGAGGCGATCCGACAATATCAATATCCGGGGAATGTTCGGGAATTGCGGAATATCATTGAGAATTCTGTGGTGATGGCCGGGACGAATGAAATCCTGCCCGAGGATCTTCCCAAATCTTTACACACAGCAGAGTCGCCGGCTCCCTCTGTTGAAGCGCCGACACCTTCCAAAGTTACCGGAACATTAAAAGAACTCCGAGAATCATGGCTCGCCCCTTTGGAACGAAAATACCTTGCTAGTATCCTCAATGAGTGTAAGGGGAACGTTCGAAAAGCGGCGAGGATTGCGGGGATCAATACGGTTACGTTCTATCGACTTCTCAAAAAGAGAGGCCTGAAAGTAGAGCGGGAAGTCCGGCTCGAGGATTAATTTTTGGGTCGGGCCCGGACAATGAAACAGATAAATTGAAAGCGTCCATCCGGACAAGGTTCGAAGTAACTCGTCTTTTCCTCCCGTCGAGTGATCCATTCTGTAGCGATTCCTGGATATTCTTCCAGGGAGAATATTCGATTCTTTATAGATAGGACGTCAATTTCATATTGGTGAGTAAGTTGGAGAAGCGCCTTTGGATGGGCAAGGGAGTGAAGGAAGAGGAAAAGATTTCCCGTAGGCTTCATCCAATTGGGGGCTTGCTCGATGACGGGGAGAAGTAGTTTCGTTCCATCAGGCCCTCCATCGTTTGCAAAGGGGAGTTTTCCAGGGTGACATGGTTTTTGTGGGAGGATGGAAAGTAGATTGTCAAAAGGACCTTCCCAGGGAATTTCAGAAAAGAGATCAGAGCATGCCGTATCAATTGTCAAATCATGCTGAATCGCATTTTGTTGTACTAATTGGATTGCTTCCCTATCTACATCACTAGCCGCTATTCGAGAAGCCCCGAGGAGCCCGGCTTCGACCGCTACGAGCCCTGACCCCGATCCTATTTCCCAAGCGGATTTTCCGGTGAATAGGTCTTTATTTCTTCTCATG
>CAYRLD010000272.1:2310-3984 GCA_964424925.1 uncultured Planctomycetales bacterium | reverse complement strand
CCGCCAGATTCTCACGAAACGAATGCCCCTAAACGTACAGATCTCTTCCATTCATGAAGAACTCTGCCGGAAAGTGGAACAACATCTACGAAACCTCCCGGAAGAGGAAGCAAAGCTGTTCCAGATGGAAACAACCCGCTACCTGACCCCCGGAATCTGGGAAGGCAAAGAGGAGGAAGTCAGCCGGTTCGAAAGTGACCTTCCGGAAGAAATCCGACCCTCTATGCTCGATTTGCACCTGGTGGTAGAACTTCCCCGCCGACATCGAGAACTACTCAAAGATATGGATGACTGGGTAGAGAGAGACCGGCATCTCCCCCAAGGAGGAATCAGAGGCCAGGAAATGAGATCCTCTCCCTGGACTACATTCGAATACCACACGGAAAAGACAGAGATTCCTGAACTGATCCGAAATGCACCCGTCCCGCACCTCGACGCGGAAGCGCTTTTCCGAGTGATCGAAAATCGTGAGGCCTCAAAGCAGAAGCGAAATGACGCTTTCTTCAAGCTTCTTGAACTCCCGCAAGAGGAGGCAGAACCATATATCGTACGTGCGGCTGGATTTGAGGAGGTTCGGCTCAATGCCCTCCAGGCCCTCCTTGGAATTCCCTCCATGACACCTCTCTTCCGAGATATTATTTTTGAAACCAATACAGACCTCGTTTTGGAAAAACTGGATCAACTTCGAGATCGCCCTGATAGGAACGATTGGAGTTCTCCAATTCCCGAGACAAAGGCGGAGGGAGTGGGAGACCTGTATCAAGAGATCATCCTTCGAAACTATATGATGACCGCCGATTTCTCGATCATACCTGACTTGATAACCGAGATTCGCAGGGGAAACCGAAGTGCCGACTGGCTGGCCAGTGCAATACACACCCTATCTGCCATGGGAGCCGAAGAAGCGCAAGATCCGATCCTGAAATTCGTGGCACACTCAAATCCTTCGGTCTGTGCCGAAGCTCTCCAATACTTCTCCAGCGTCGACCACCCTCCTGCCCATGAAATCCTTCTAAAATCCTTACACCATCCAGATTTATGGATCGTCACGTGTGCAGAACAAGGGCTGGCCGGACAAGAAAGCGGAGGCTGGAATTTACTTCTAGATGGACTTGAGGTCGTTCATAAAAGAGCGATCGCAATCCCCTCCCAAAGCGAAGAGAATCGTTTTCGAAACAGTCTCGGAATCGATATCCTTCAAACCCTTCCACGCCTCTCGGGAAGATGTCCCCGACAAGAACTCGTCCGAAAATGTGTCCAACGAGTCGGGGAAGAAAACATCGTCGGGATCGAAACGGTTCTTGAAAGCAAAAGCGAAAAGAAATGGACCCGGAGAAATATCATCCGGGAAGACTCGGTCGGGGATCATTCTCCAGTGGAAACCTATGAGAAGAGAATGCGCCTCTGGCAACAGAAAGGGTACGCCCTCGCACGCTACCATGCAGATGGGCATCGAGACCCTTCCTGGGATCCCCAGGTGGAACGAGGGCACCGGGCTTATAACCCGGAAAGAGAAATCCAGGATCCCCGTGTCTCCCGTTCTTATCGAGATGCGATCCGACTCGGATGCCGGGATGGAATGGTTCATTACCGGATGGCGGTCTGTTGCTACAGCGAATCACGACCGGAAGAAGCGTACGCCCATTTTCGAAGAGCTCTAAAGCAGATCCCGGA
>CAYRLD010000272.1:0-2300 GCA_964424925.1 uncultured Planctomycetales bacterium | reverse complement strand
TTCTACCATAAGAACCCCTACCTTCTTGCCGCAGCGGAATCCCTTGCCATCCATGCGCGGGAACAAGGACGGCTTCTTCGGTCTCTTGAGCTATATCAAATGGCTGTGGCCAAAGACATGGCTTCCCCGGGAGCCCTACGGGAGATCACATCACTGGAAGAAGAAATTTCGTACCGGGAACTTCAGACCGATCAGGTCGACGTGCTCCAAATGGGAGACCTAAATCCGGCCCCGAGCCGGCACCACCCCACAAAAGTAACCGCGCTTGAGGTCGCTCCCGTTCCCACCTATTTTCTCTCCGCAGATGACATGGGGAATATTCAAATCACAGCTCTCATCCAAGATGCAACCCCGGACCTTGTCCCGGATACCAGAGCCTCGCTCCATGCATCGGGAAAGACCTTTGCCAGCTGGATTCTCCCCCAAGATGGAACATTCGTTTCCGCCGGAGAAGATGGGCAAATTCTCCAAGTTCACTTCACCCCAGGTCGAGAGCTATCGATTCGGAGAAGATTCGAACACGGTCATCCCATCGAAGGCCTGATTCGTGCTGGAAATCGGCGTGTCGCATTCGTGGATAACAAGGGAGATATATTCCTTCTTGAACTGGAAAGTGGAATCATCCAGCCTTTCCCTCGGAAAGAAACCATTCCGATCCGCAAACTCGCCTCGTGTGGAGGATGGCTCGTCGCAACTAATAAAGATGTGGGCGTCGAGTGCTGGACAATTCATCCCCGACCCGAATTGATCTGGGTGTCCGAAATTGATCGAACCGATGAAATCGTATTCGCCGAAGCGATTCCGCCGACACATCTCATGCTCGGTACCGTAGAAGGCTCCCTGCTCTCTCTCGACCTACAGACGGGAAATGAGGTGGAAATGCAGACGATGCCTTCTCGAAACGGAACACCTCACCTGGCAAGCTTTCACCCAGATCACAATATTTCTGTCTGGGCTTTTCCCACAGGTTCAATTCTCGTCAACATTGGAGAGAAAGGTCCCCGACTGCTCGCGCAAACCGAGCCGGTTCGATGTATGGACGTAGACTTCCAGAACGGGATGATCGTACACGCCGACGCACACAACACACTACATGTGAATAGCTTTCCCGGTCTACAGGAGATGGAGTCGTAGGCCTTGTTGCCTTCGCTCTAGATTAGGAGGAGGGAGGAGGGGGCGTATGCCCTTCCCACGCCTTCGCATCACTCTTGTCGGGAAAGAAATTCGCATTCACTTCGGTATAGAACTGCCACTTTTCAGGAAGTTCATCCTCAGGGAAAATCGCTTGGACCGGACACGGTTCAACGCACGCCCCGCAATCGATGCACTCTTCCGGATGAATATAGAGTTGCTTCTCCCCTTCATAAATACAATCAACGGGACAAGCCGGTACACACGCCTTATCTTTCAATCCGAGACACGGTTCTGCGATTATATATGTCATTTTCCGCTCCTATAATTTCACGAGGATATCCGCTCCCTCGATCTTCACCTCATAACAGGGAATCTTTACCCGAGGATTGACCGGAGAGGTTCCATCTTTCACATCAAAGATCCACGCATGCCAGGGACAGATAATCTGATCCCCCTCGAGCATTCCTTCATCGAGGGGGGCTCCCTGATGAGGACAGAGGTTACTCGTTGCGTACACCGTTCCATCTACATTATAAAGAGCCACTTCCTGGCCATTTATATCCGCGGAAGAGACCTCCCCGGGGGGAAGTTTCTCCAGCTCTAATACTTTCACAAACTCAGCCATAGGGTTCCTACTATAGGAAGAGGAAAAATTTGCGTCAAGAAAGCCCCGTCTATTCCCCGGTGAAGTTTGGCTTCCGTTTCTCGAGAAATGCGGTCATCCCCTCGAGTTTGTCTTTCGTTTCATACAGGACCGTCTGAGCTGCAATCTCAAACTGAATCGCCGCGTCCGTTCCCGCCTGAAGATTGAGACCGCTCTTCGCCATCCGCGTGGCCAGAGGAGCCTTCTTGAGAATCTTCGCCGCAAGCTCCTTCGCTCCTTCGAGTGCATTCTCCGCAATCGAATTGACCAGCCCCATACCGAGAGCTCGGTCGGCATCAATAATATCGCCCGTCAAAATCAGTTCCTTCGCCCGGCCCATGCCGACAATCCGCGGCAGACGAAAGGTGGCACCTGCGGCAGGCATAATCCCAAGACCGGTCTCGGGAAACCCAAAACGAGCATTCGGAGAAGCGACGCGAAGGTCACACGCCAAAGCCAATTCGCATCCGCCCCCAAGAGCAAATCCATTCACAGCAGCAATAACCGGTTTCGCGAACCGTTC
>CAYRLD010000271.1:0-4033 GCA_964424925.1 uncultured Planctomycetales bacterium | reverse complement strand
GAATAACTCCTTCGCTGCTTTTCCGACCACCGAGTCTTCCAGGATCGCAGGATAAACCCCTTTCATCTCCCATACTTGGAAGAAAGGGGTCCAGTCGATGTACGGAATAAGGGCTTTGAGA
This sequence comes from uncultured Planctomycetales bacterium, assembly GCA_964424925.1. Taxonomy (GTDB): domain Bacteria; phylum Planctomycetota; class MHYJ01; order MHYJ01; family JACPRB01; genus CAYRLD01. The sequence continues at coordinate 3,912 of CAYRLD010000271.1, read as the reverse complement.
TCCACACCCTCTACAGATCGAATCCCTGTGAAGGGAACCGGAAAGGCCTTTCCGGTCGCTGAGAACTTTCTTTCGACCGCGGTCGCATAGGGAAGCAAAGCCAATTTGGATTTCCGGGAGAAGAGTTCCCGATCTTTTTCCTGAAGACCCCGGTTCTTCTCTAGAAAAGAGGGGCGAAGTTGGGCACTCACTAAGCTCCCGGCCACATCGACAGCCCGCGACGCATCCACGACATGAACGGTGGTCCCGTCATACGCGGGAGCAATCTTTACCGAAGTATGTTTCCGGCTCGTCGTCGCCCCCCCAATCAGAAGAGGGATCGACAAACCTTCCCTCTTCAATTCCGAAGCGACGTGAACCATTTCGTCGAGGGAAGGGGTAATCAAGCCGCTCAACCCAATCAAATCGACCCCTTCTTTTTTCGCACTCTCGAGAATCTTGTTGGAGGGAACCATGACACCAAGATCAATCACTTCGTAATTATTACACCCGAGAACCACACCAACGATATTCTTCCCGATATCATGAACATCCCCTTTTACGGTCGCCAAAAGGATTTTCGTACGGGAAGAAGCGGTCGTCGAATCTTGATCCATAAAGGGAAGCAGATACGCAACCCCTTTCTTCATCACCCGGGCACTTTTGACCACTTGGGGAAGAAACATCTTTCCCGCCCCAAAGAGATCCCCCACCACATTCATTCCCGCCATAAGAGGACCTTCTATGATGTCAATCGGGGCAGAATATTTTTTGAGCGCCTCCGCGAGATCCTCCTCTATGAACGTATCCATACCCTGCACGAGAGCGTGAGAAAGACGCGCGTCAACATCAAAGCTACGCCATTCTTCGCTCTTCTGCTCTCCCTCGTCGTCAGAACGAAACCCTTCCGCCGCGTCTACAAGTCGTTCTGTGGCATCGGGACTGCGGTTCCAGAGAACATCCTCAACCAGTTTCAGTAACTCTTTGGGGATTTCCTCGTAGACACTCAGCTGCCCTGCATTAACAATCCCCATCCCCATCCCTGCGCCAATCGCGTGATAGAGAAAGGCGGCATGCATCGCCCGCCGGACCGCTTCATTCCCCCGGAAGGAGAAAGAGACATTACTCACCCCTCCACTGATTGAGACACCCGGGAATCGTTCGCGAATCTGTCTTGTCGACTCAAAAAAGCTAACCGCATAATCATTGTGCTCCTCCATCCCCGTTGCGATGGCGAGAATATTGGGATCGAAGATAATATCCTGAGGGGGAAGCCCAACATCCTCGGTCAAAATCCGATACGCTCGATCGAAGATCTCGAGCCTCCGCTTTGTGGTGGTCGCCTGCCCCTGTTCATCAAACGCCATCACCACAACCGCCGCCCCATAGCGATGAACCAATCGGGCCTGATCTCGGAAAAGATCTTCCCCTTCCTTCAAAGAGAGAGAGTTCACAATTCCTTTCCCCTGGATACAGCGCAGCCCCGCTTCGAGAACCGAAAATTTGGAACTATCGATCATGATCGGAAGGCGACAAACGTCCGGTTCGGAAGCAACCAGGTTGAGAAAAGTCGTCATCACTTTTTCGGAATCGATCAACCCCTCATCCATATTGATATCGAGGATGTTGGCGCCTCCTTCTACCTGTTGGCGAGCGACCGTCAGAGCTTCTTCGTATTTTTCCCCTCGAATGAGACGAGCAAACTTTTTCGAACCGGTGATATTGGTTCTTTCTCCCACAAGAGTGAAATTGGAATCGGGACGAAGAGTCAATGGTTCCAATCCACTAAACTGGGGGTAGGGATTCGGTTCGGGACGAACCCGGGGAGGGACCCCCTCCACCGCTTTCGCCAGTGCGGTAATATGAGCCGGTGTCGTTCCACAACAGCCTCCGACAACATTCAGCCACCCTTCTCGCGCATATTCTCCCACCACCCGTGCCATCTCTTCAGGGGTCTGATCATATCCACCGAACTCATTGGGCAACCCTGCGTTGGGGTAGCAGACCAGCCAGGAAGGAGAGACACGGGAAAGTTCCTCCACGTGAGGTCTCATTTCTGCCGCTCCCAGGGCGCAATTGAGGGAAACGCCAAAAAGGTCCGCATGGGAAATGGAAATCCAGGCAGACTCCACCATCTGTCCCGACAGGGTTCTCCCACTCGCATCCGTGATGGTCATGGAGGCGACCACCGGAACTTCCCGACCGGTATCTTCAAAATATTTGCGAATCGCGAAAAGGGCCGCCTTTAAGTTCAATGTGTCGAAACTCGTTTCGGGAAGAAGGAGATCAACCCCCCCTTCCATCAACCCCTGTACCTGTTCGTAATAAGCGGTCACCAACTCTTCAAATGTAATCGATCGAAAAGCAGGATCGGCCACGTCCGGGGAGATCGAAGCGGTCTTGTTTGTCGGTCCGATCGATCCGGCTACAAACCGGGGTTTCCCAGGAGTTTTTTCGGTCCAGCGACGAGCCGTTTGTACCGCGATTTTGGCCGCCGCGCGATTGATCCGAAGAACTTCCCCTTCGAGACCGTAATCCGCCAGAGAGATGCTCGTTGCACTGAACGTATTCGTTTCCAGAATGTCTGCACCCGCTTCGAGATACTTCGAATGAACTTCTTCGACCAGGTCAGGACGGGTTACGCAGAGAACATCGTGACACCCCTTCAGATCCTTCGGATGATCCGGGAAGAATTCCTTACGGTAATCCTCTTCTTGAAGCTGGTACCCCTGCACCATCGTACCCCAACCGCCATCCAAAATAAGGATCCGTTCGGAAAGGAGTTGGTCTAATTTTTCACGTGTCTGCGTCATGAAGCATCAATTCAAAGGAAATCTCTCCCCTAAAATAGAATCAAGAGCCCCTCTTGACAATCCTTCCCCTCCGTTGTCTTTTCTCCCACCCCCCTGTGCGGTACAATCAGAATTCGAACCAGAGGTGGAGTTACTTGGAAAAAGACAAAACAGAAGCAATTGGAGAGATGGCGGTTCATCTCGGATTCCTCTCTCCGGAAAAAAGAAAAGAGGCAAAGGAGTCTCTCCCGGTAGACACCGCCTTTGACGAACATCTTTTTTCCACAGGGATGATCACCCTCACTCAATTGGAAAAGATTCATGAACATCTGTTCCGAGAAGAAAAAGCGGAATCAGAGATCGCTCCTCTCTTTGGAGAAATCCTGGTTCGGGAAGGGTGGGTCAGTCAGGAAGGAATTGAAGAGGCTCTCCGCATTCAGAAAGAAATGGCTGAAGACCGAGATTTCAAACGATTAGGAGAAATCCTCCAACAATCCGATGTCATCTCCTCTGAGGTCATTCTGCAGGTCCTGAAAATCCAGGGAAAAACCCTGATGAGCTGTAAAGGATGTCATTCGAGCTTTAACGTCATGGGGTTTCAACCCGGGCGCCGATTCCGATGCCTTCATTGCCGAATGCCGATGGTTCCGGGAGGAAATGAGATCCTCGTCGATGAGACGATGGATGCACGTGGGGACACCTCCCGTATGCGAAAAGAAGAAAACCAATCCGGGATGGAACAGTTTGGAAAATTTCGACTGGAACGGCTCCTCGGAAGCAAACAGATGAGACCGGTCTACCGGGCCGTGCAGGAAAGCCTCGATCGAGTCGTTGCCCTCCATCTCTTCTCCAAGGAAGAAGCAGAAGCGATCGAAGTCCCTGGAGATTTTTTCCACCCGAGAATTATTCCCATTCTCGAAACAGGGATCCATGACGGATCGCCCTTTGTGGCGACAGAACATGTCACAGGAAAAACACTCGATGAAATGAACATCCCCCCTCATGAGGCGATAAAAATGATTCGGGAAATTTCCCGCGCCCTCCAAGAAGCCCACCAGAAGGGTTTATCCCATAAAAATATTCATCCTCGAAATATCATGAAGGGGGACGATGGAAACGTCTGGTTAATGAATTTTGGCCT
>CAYRLD010000270.1:0-4036 GCA_964424925.1 uncultured Planctomycetales bacterium | reverse complement strand
CCAGAACATCACGGGCATCCATGAGATCAATAAAAAAGATGACACCCACTACCTTGTCATGGATTTCATCGATGGAGCCCCGATCGGAACGGAAGAGATTCCCCTACCATCGATGTTGGCGGCCTATATAAAGGTCTGCCGGGCGGTTCAGTTCGCCCATGACCAATCCATTATCCACCGAGATCTCAAACCGGGAAATATCCTTCTGCGCAAAGACGGAGAGCCGTACGTAACCGATTTTGGTCTCGGAAAGGCACTATCAACCCAATCCTCCCTTTCGGTAACCGGATCGGTGATCGGAACCCCCGTTTTCATGTCTCCCGAACAAGCCGCGGGCGATCATGATTCCATTGATACGGTAAGCGATGTTTACGCTCTTGGAGCCACTTTATACGCACTCGTTACCGGGCGAGCCCCCTTTGACAGTAAAAACCCTTCGACCATTCTCCTTGAAGTAGCGACCGAGGAGCCCCTCTCTCCCCGAAAAGTGGAGCCCGGAATCCCACCCGAGGTGGAAGCGATCGTTCTCAAGGCAATGGAGAAAAAGAAAGGAAACCGGTATCAATCCGCGGATCAGATGGCAGATGATCTCCAACGATTTCTCGATGAAAAGTCGGTCATCGCAAAGGCTCCCGGCACCCTTCGTCGAGCAAGCCGCCTGATCAGTCGAAATCCATGGCCCTTCGCAAGCCTCTTCCTTTTCGTTATCGTTGGGGGAATCGCCGGGTATTTCATCCTCTCCCCTCAAGGAATCACAAACGGGCAAAAGGACCCGGTAACAAACGCACAACAGACCCAGGCTCAAAAAGAGGCTTGGAGAAAGAGCTTCAAAGAAATCCGACCGCGCTTCACGTATTACGGTTTTCAGGAAGCCTCCCCAGACCTCATCGAAGAGAGCCAGACCCTCCTGAAAATAATGCCCGAATCCCTTTCCGAAGAGACTTCTTCCTGGTTCCAAAAACAACTCTCCCTTCCGCCAAAAACCCTCTGGCCTAAAAATGTTTGGCTCGATAAGAAAGCGGAGGCGAAGCAAATTGAGACCTGGTGCCTTCTGATTCTCGAAATTCTCAAGGAACAGGGGGAAGGCTTTGAACAGATTCGGATCACCGCTCAGGGGATCGCATCCCGGTTCGCCCCGGTAGGTCTCTATCAGGGGAGTATCAGCTTAAATATTCTTATTCGACCGTATGCGAAATTAGAAGCCCTTAAGGTTGGGGAGGAGTGGGTAGTCAAAAGTGGAAAGAAGGCTTCCGGTGATATAGAAGTTTCTGAAGAAACTCTCTTCACGCCCCTCCTTTTACGGAACCTCACGATTAAACCCTATACCCTCATCATGACTCATCCCACGCTCGGAAAATGGGAAGTGACCCTTCCCTCTGAAAATCTAGAAAATGGCGAAACCTACCTCTACTCCGCTTCTTTTCAAGACGAAGAGTCGAGCCGATTTCGCCGCCTGCCCTGAAATCGAAATCAAAACGACGCCTTGCCTTTATCCCAATATGGGAATAAAATTAAACATATGGCATTTGTTGAATTTCCTACCACGATGTGGTCCGGTATCCGGGCGGCTGGTAAAGAAGATGCAATGGCCGCAAACAATGTATCCCGGCGGTACCACCCTGCTGTGGTCAATTTTCTTCGACAGACCGGCTTTTCCCAAGCGGATAGCGAAGACCTCGCCCAAGACGTCTTCATTCGGATTTTCGGGGAGAATATCCTAACCCGGGCGGATCAAGATCGAGGCCGGTTCCGTAGCCTTCTGATCACCGTCACCAAACAGGTGATGTACGACGAGCTTCGAAAAAAGTCGTCTCTGAAACGGGGTGGGGGCGTCAAGATCATCTCGATGGAAGCCCCTCCCGAAATCGAAGCGGTCATGAATTCGGACCTGGAGGACGAAGACTTTGATCGCTGCTGGGCGACCAACCTGATCAGTCTCGCGATGAATCGCTTGAGCGAAGAGTCCGAAAAAAGCGGAAATGCCTATCATAAGGCGCTCAATATGCGCATGCAGGGAAAAGAGTATAAAGAGATCGCCGAAGAACTCGGTACCAGTGTCCCCAACATCAGCACCTGGATCCGTCGGGCACGATTACGGATCAAAACGTACGTCGAAGAAGAAATTCGAACCTACTCGTCCTCGACCAAAGAATTTCACGACGACACGATGTACCTGAAGCGGTACATCGCTCCGGACGAAAAGTAACCCGCCCGGTTACTTCGCAGCCAGTTTCTTCAACTCCACCAGAATCTCTTCCGGATCGGGTCGCTTACGAAGAAGATTGGTACTGTCCATCCAGACGAGTCTTTGACGCCGATCGATGAGAAAGGTCGCCGGTCGGGCAACGTCAACCCCTCCGGGACCCGCCCCCTTGTGAATCATGCCGATCTCTCCCAGGAAAGAGAGGTTCGCATCTGACAGAAGAGGAAAGGTAAGATTAAGATCCGCCGCCAGCTTCTTGTTGGCCGCCACACTCTCTACGGAAACCGCAACCACTTCTGCGCCGGTATTGCGAATATCAACTATTCTGTCTCCGAGACCTCGGAGTTCCGAAACGCAGTAGAGTCACCACGGCCCCCGGAAGAGAACCAGTACAAGAGGGCCTTCTTTGGTATAGGAACGAAGGGTCCTTTCTTTGCCTTCCTGATCATTCAATTTGAATTTGGGGAAGGTCTTTCCCATCGACACTTTCGCCGGTTCTGTGGGAACAGGAAGAGCCCGGGTCAACGAATACACCCCCGTCCCGAAAAGAGCCAGAACAAAGAAGAAGATCGTCATCCAGTTCCTTTTTCGGACGAGAGCTCCTCCACAAAGAAGAAGTCCCGGAACCAGAAGAAAGAAGGTCCAATATCCGTTGCGCACCATCGCATTACTCAAAAGCAGGGTATCCCCCACAAGAGATCCGAGGACCAGGAGAAGCCCCATCCCGGCCACCATTGTCGGCTTCCAGTTCATTCCTTCTTTCCTTCCACGATGACGGTAAATTCCCCCTTCGGCGGTTTCTTTTCAAAACGCTCCACCGCTTCTCTGGGGGTTGTTCGTACCACCTCTTCATACACCTTGGTCAATTCCCGTGCAAGAACGATCCTGCGGTCCCCCAACACTTCGGCACAGAGCTCCATTGTCGAGACAATCCGGTGGGGCGACTCATAGAAGAGAATCGTTCTTTCTTCCTGCAACCAGGACTCGATCATCTTCTTCCGTTTTCCCGCCTTCCGCGGGGGAAACCCCTCAAAGATGAAGCGATCGACCGGGAAGCCCTGGCTGTAGTTGAGCTTCGGGCTGAGGCTGACCCCCGGAATCCCAAAGACCGGGATCCCGCTTTCAAAGGCCTCATCCACGAGACTCGCCCCCGGATCCGATATCCCCGGCGTCCCTGCTTCGGAAACCATAGCGATCGAACTCCCATTTTCTAATCGATCCATCAGTTCTCTCTTTCGCTTCGGACTGCTATGCTGAAAGAAAGCGATAACCGGTTTATGGATATCGAAATGACTTAACAGCTTCCGGGTGGTCCTCGTATCTTCCGAAGCGATCAGGTCAACCTCCCCCAGAATTCGACGAGCACGGGGGGAGAGATCTTCCAGGTTCCCAATGGGCGTTCCCACAACGTAAAGAGGCATGGACGGAATTCTACTGATCGACAAGCAGAGCGGCAAGACATCCCACGATGTCGTTGACGCAATTCGGAAACAGACGGGCCAAAAACGGGTCGGCCATACCGGAACGCTCGACCCTCTTGCGACCGGTTTGCTCGTTCTGTGTGTCGGAAAAGCGACCCGTCTCGTGGAGTTCATGGAGGGGCACGACAAAGAGTATGAAGCAACGATCCATTTGGGCCGCCTCACAGAAACGGATGACCGGGAAGGCGCGCTTCTTCAGGAAAGCCCTGTTTCTCTTACCCGGGACGATCTGGAATCCCGCCTGAAAGCGCTCACAGGAAATTTGCAACAGATCCCCCCTCGTTACGCCGCCATCAAAAAGGGAGGGAAGAAATTATACAATGAAATTGTGAAATCATATACATTTAAAGAA
>CAYRLD010000269.1:0-4046 GCA_964424925.1 uncultured Planctomycetales bacterium | reverse complement strand
GCAGGCAAAAAATAGCCACTTCAATCTTGGGGGCCCTGCCTCCTTTGACTGGGGATATGATGGGGGAACTAATATCTCTTTCTGGCACAAGGAGCGACGGGTTCACTTCTATTTTCAGGGAATTCAGGGTCGGATCTACATCATTACTGAGGCGGCCCAGGCGACTCCCGAAAAGAAGGCGGTCGCAACAAAGATCCAGTCGGAACATGAGGCGTGGAACATCATTGAAAAGTTTCTCCGGTCCCGTTGTGCTTTCGAAGACTTGCCTGGAGAGGAGTGGGTTTCGGATTCTCCCATGGTTGATGACCAAGTTCCGCATCCTCCCGGAGATTCTCCTCAGATTGGGGATGTAAAGATGGACCTGGTGGGCAGTTTCCCTTCCGAGAAACCGAAAGAAGATGCTCCGGCTCGTCCTCGTCCTCCACAAGCGGCCGCTTCGAAGGAGCCTTGCGGTGTTGTGGGTGTGGGGTCTCTCACTCTCTATTCGAATGATCCTGCGTCCTTGGCCGGGTGGTATCAGAAGGTTCTGGGGATTGCCTTTTCGGAGCAAGGGGGGGCGTATGTGGGGGCTCTTGGAGCCGAAGGGATGGCGCTGTCGATTTACCGCTCAGAAACTTCGATTCCGGAGGGAGCGCGACCGATTATGGTGAACCTTCGTGTTTCCAGTTTTGATACCTTTGTTGCCTCCATGGTGGAGAAGGGCGCGGAGTTGCTCGGAGTGGACCAATCTAATATCGGTAAGTTTGCGTGGACCCGAGATTCGGACGGGAATCCTTTGGAAATCTGGGGAAGCTAAGTTTTCTCCTGGGTTCGATACGCTCTGTGGGTGAACGCCTCTTCCCCCTCTATCCCTTCTTCCCAGAATTCGCAATTTTCTACTTGGGCGACCATCGGGCCGGGGATATTTTCATAGCAAAGTCCGATGTTACTCAATCCTTCCCGTTCAACGACCCGGTTAAGTTCATAACGGGGATGGTCGGGGTCTGAGGGTAATTTTCCCGGAAGGTCCTCCCATACTTTCCCCTCTTTTTCTTTCCCTTCCTCGAAAAAGGAATACATCCAGAATCCAGCGGTATCGAGGAGTTCTAATCGTAAGACCGGTACATGAAGTCTCTCAGAAAGTTTTGCGGCGAGAGCTTCATCCGTATATCCCCATCGCTTTCGCTTCTCATTTGTATAGTACCGGTATTCGAAAAGGCCGGCCCACCCGTTCAACCGGGGGGAGATCCAGAAGAGCCTCATCTTTGTTTCTGAAAAAGCTTTCATCTTTGTCGGATGCTCTTCCTGGGTAATCGAAAAGGGGAAGAGACCGTTCTCTGCGAGAAGGGCATCGAGTTCTTCTTGGATTCGATTCGAATCCTCTTTGATATGAATCTGTCCGTATCCCATAATATGGCGAGGGCATCCTACTGTTTTTGGATAAGATTTGCGACAGAGATGCTGGGGAAATTCTTTTTCGAAGGGAGAAGTCCATTGGTCAACGCTTCCGATTTTCTGAGTGCTATGGAACGGGTCATGCTGTATTACAATCGGGCGAAAGCATACGCGCTTGAAAAGGTAAACCTGTCCGGTATCGAACTCTCTCTTCTTGCCGAAGCGGTCCGAAACCCGGGAGCGACGCTGCAGTCTCTTGCAGAAAAACTTTCCCTGACTCTGAATGCGGCGTCTGAGGTTGTCGCTTCTCTTGTCGAAAAAGGAATGGTTTCGGAAGAATCCACGGCAAAGGGGGGGAAGAAGAAGGTTCGTGTTTCCGTGACCAAAAAGGGGCGCTCGGCAAAATTGCAAGCGTCTGAGTTGGCGTGGATGGCGTTTGCCCGGGCTCTCGGCGGAGCGGCTTCGGTAGCGATTGCCGTAGCGGGTCTGATTAACACTCTCTCTTCGATTCTGGATCGGTGGCGGCCGGTGCCCTCTGTGGAAGAGGAGGAGGAAGCCTCTGAGCCAAAACCCAAACGCCGGAAAACCTCCAGGAAGCGGAACACGAAGAGAAAAACTCAGGCGAAGAAGAAGTCGGCATCCCGGAAGAAAGTGAAGGCGTAACGTTCGCTTATTCTTGAGAGAGAGGAATGGCCTTGATCGGCTTTTTGCTTACTTGAAGGAAGCGGACGCTCAGGATTACTGCGGAGATACCGAGCCCAATGGTCAGTCCCCACCAGAGACCTTTCGGCCCTAATTCCTGATGTAGGCCCAGTTCCCACGAAATCGGTAGTGCAATACACCAGTAGGCGAGAAGGTTTGCGAAGAGGAGAAATCGGGTCATGCCGGCCCCTCGAAGGGCTCCCGCCGCAACGACCTGGATTCCATCGAAGATCTGGAAAGCGGCTGCAATTCGAATAAGCGTGATGGCAAGCGGGATGACGCTTTCTTCCGTAGTGAGCAGTCGGGCAAGGGTTTCTGGGAAGATCCACATAACGAGCGCCATGGTGAACATAAACGCGGCCCCGAGACGAATTCCGATCACCCCGGCTCGACGGGTGGCTCCGGTATCTTCCCGACCAATAGCTCTCCCCACTCTTACCGAGGTGGCCATGCCGACTCCGAGCGGAACCATAAAGGTAAAGCTTGCGATGAGGAGAGCGACTTGGTGTGCCGCCATGGCTGTTGTGCCTAGCGTTCCCATCATGATTCCGATACAAGCGAACATTCCGATCTCGCTGACGAGTTGAAATCCCAGGGGCGTTCCCAAGCGAAATATATTTCCCATCAGTTTTCGATCGGGCCGCTTCAAAGGGAACGTCCCTTTTCCAGGATCGATCGTTCGCAAAACGAAGAGGCCGATGATAACTTCCAATGTTGTTACGGCCGCACTAACCCACCCGAGCCCCTGAACGCCAAAAGCGGGAAGACCTATAGAGGTCAATCCGATTTTTGCCAACCCTTCATCTCCGAACGCCATCACAAAGTCAGCCGGAATATTGAGAAGGTTCGATGCGAGCATCGCCAATACGATGGGTCCCACTCGATGCGCGGCTTGAAGATAGGCTCGAATAGAAACGAAGACCATAAGAGGAATGAGTTCAGGCAGCCGTGCAAAAACATATTCTCCCGTCTTCTTTGCAAGAGGGGCCGAGACGCCAAAGGGTTCGAGGAAGGCGTGAAGGAGGAAGATTATCCCTGCTGCGGGAAGGGTGAGGAGTAATCCTGTCCAGACTCCTTGCCACATTGTTTTTCGTGCCTGGCGGGGGTGACCGGCTCCGAAAGCTTGAGACAAAATCGGATCTACCCCCAGGACAATCCCGATCCCGATAATGGATCCTACCATGAAGAGGGTCGTGCCGAGGCCGGTCGCTCCGAGTGAGAGAGTATCGATTCTACCGGCAATGGCGGTGTCGACCACGCCTCGAAATTGATTTCCCAGATTGACGAGAATAATCGGCAGGGCGAGCCGAAGAAGGGGGCGTAATTCTGGTTCTGTTGAGGTCGTCATCGAATGCATTATTGAACCAGATTGGAAGGAAGATGTTCACGAAATCCTTCGGAAATGGAAGAATAGCTCCCACGTGACAATGTAAAGGAATTCAAGATGCGTCTGACTTCGATTCTACTACTGTTCGCCCTTTCTTCCTGTCGAACGCTCGTTCTTCCGCCTCCGGAAAATCCGGTGCTGCCTTTGATGGCGGATCGAGATCGTGTTGATAGATACGTTTCATCCGAATTCCTGCGTATGGGGATGGAATCCTCGACCCAGGTATATGAAGTTCATGGAGTTGTTGTTCGTAATGCGATTGGAGTGGTGGAGGGGGATGAGAGAGTTATTCTGATCGGGGCGCATCACGATCGTGTCGAGGGATCTCCGGGTGCGGATGACAATGCCTCTGGAGTTGCGGTTCTTCTCGAAGTGGCCAACCGGCTTCGTTTGAACCGGGTCAAACCTACCCTCGTCTTCATCGCTTTTGGAGGGGAAGAGATGGGAACGCTCGGCTCCATCTATTACAGCCGGAATCCTGTTCTCCCTCTCGACCGCTCGGTTGCGATGATCAATATGGATATGGTGGGGCGGTTGCGAGAAACACTCGCAAAACACGGTGTTTGCGGTTTGGCGGTTTTGG
>CAYRLD010000268.1:0-4077 GCA_964424925.1 uncultured Planctomycetales bacterium | reverse complement strand
CGAGTTTATTCGTCCAGGTCTTGATCTCCGAAAGCTCTTCCGGATCGACCAGTTTCGGGAAGGAAAAACAGCGCAGGTAGAGGTTCTCTCCCATCTCATCACTGTAGTAGGGGGAATGGTAGAAGGGGACGAGGGCACTGGAGAGATCGGAAGGGCCGAACTCTTTTTCGAGTCGCTTCTTTACCTGATCGACCGCGGAGGGGAACTGCGTCAGGATCCCTGTGATGAACCGTACCTTTCTTGCTCGCTGAATTTCACCCATCTCAAGAGCGAGCGTATCACGCGGATCTCTTTTCCGCAACGTCCTTCGGGGCTATGATACCTCTTATGGGGATTCTGATATTACCTTCTGGGCCGGTCGATTTTGATACGACCGTTCCTGGATCGAAAAGCTATACGAATCGGGCTCTGATCGTGGCGGCTTTGGCGGAAGGGAACTCTACCCTCACGAACGCTTCTCTCTCGGAAGATTCGCTTCTTCTGGTGGAAGCGTTACGCACGGTTGGTATTTCTATTGAGGTCGATCCGTTGGAGCGAATCTTTCGGGTCGAAGGGTGTGGAGGGACCATCCCGGCTTCGAAGGGAGATTTCTTTCTCGGGAATGCGGGAACCTCACTTCGGTTTCTCACCGGCTTCCTCTCCTTAGGGCATGGGACATACCGTATCGACGGCAATGAGCGTATGCGTGAGCGGCCGATTCGCGACCTCGCTTCCGGGCTGGAGCAACTCGGGTGTGAAGTGGGTTGGGAAGGGACCGAGGGGTGCCCGCCTTTTACGCTCAAAACAGGGGGGAGAAAGGGGGGCGTCGTTCAGGTTTCGGGCTCGACCTCAAGCCAATACCTCTCTTCTCTCCTTCTTTCAGCTCCGCTTTCAGAGCAGAAAATCGAACTCCGGCTCAAAGGGGAACTTGTCTCAAAGCCGTATATCGATATGACTTTAGAGGTCATGCACGCCTTTGGAGTAGAGATTCAGGAGGAAGAATGGGGGTTTACCGTTACCCCCTCCAAATATCGGGGTGGCTCTTATCGGGTAGAGTCGGATGCAGCAGCGGCCAACTACTTCTTTGCGATGGCGGCGGCGACCCAAGGACGGGTTCGGGTTACAGGGCTCTCCTTGAAATCGGCTCAGGCCGAGATCCGGTTTCTCGGTGTGCTTGAGGATATGGGATGCTCGGTCACTTCGGGGGATGATTGGGTCGAAGTGAAGGGTGCTCCTCTCACCGGGATCGACGTCGATATGAACGCGTTTCCCGATTCGGTGCAGACCCTTGCTGCAATCGCCCCTTTCGCCTCGGGGGCGACCCGGATTCGGAATGTTGCCAACCTGAGGGTGAAAGAGACCGATCGGATTGAGGCTCTCACGCAGGAACTGGAGAAATTGGGCGGAAAGGTAGAGTCTTCAGAAGATGGACTGGTCATTCACCCGGCCGAACTTCATGGGGGAAAAGTTCATACGTACGGGGATCATCGCATGGCGATGAGCTTTGCGGTTACGGCGCTCCATGTCGAGGGGATCGAAATCGAAGACCCCAATTGTGTCCGCAAGAGCTTCCCCGGATTTTTCGATCAACTCAACCTACTTCTTGGTCGTTGATCAGAGATCTTCGGGGTGTCGGGCTTTCGCCGCAGCTTCGCCGTACCGTTTCATCAGATTGTTTTCGACGCCGAGATGGTCCAGAATTCTCGAAACGATGAAGTCGACAAGGGTATCGATATTGTTCGATCCACTATAGAGCCCTGGCGAAGCGGGAAGAATCATCGCCCCCGCCCGCGTCAAGCGAAGCATATTTTCGAGATGGATTTCGGAGAGCGGGGTTTCCCGCGGAACCAGAATCAGCTGTCTCCGTTCCTTGAGGCAGACATCGGCGGCGCGCTCGACCAGGTTGGAGGAGATCCCTCCAGCGACCCGACCGATCGTTCCCATCGAGCAAGGACAGATCACCATCCCTTCTGTTTTGTAAGATCCGCTGGCGATGGAAACTTCCAGATTCTTGTAGTGGTGGTATTCGACGTTGGGAAGCGTTTCTCCGATCAGAGTGCGGATGACCGAATCTCCATCTGAAAGGTCGAGCTCGATTCCCATTTCGTGGTGGAAGACCTTTGCGCCCGCATCGCTCATTACGAGGTGGACGGTGGCTCCGGTAGAGGCGAGGACTTCGAGGAGTCTTCTTCCGTAGGCGGCTCCGCTTCCTCCGGTAATGGCCACCGTATATCTTTTTTCGCCCATGGTAGTTCTGGCTCCAATTGAAGTGCCTTACGATATGCCTCCCAGGTTGTGTACCGATTAAAGTCTTCGATCTGGGAGAAGACCAGTTCTGTTATATCGAGGCCGGAGACGAGTTTCAATGTCATCTCCGTAAGTGCATGTGGGGCTTCCTTCCGAAGTTGCTTGAGGATCGCGTCGAAAGCCCAGCAGGCTCCGAGTTGTACCGATCCCTTTGTGGCTCCGTAGCTGACGTTGTCCATCGAGAGGCGCAGCCAGGTGCCGAAGTCCGCTGTCAGTAGGTCGAGCCAGACCTGGATTCGGTCGTTTTCAGAATCTTCGATCGTTTCGAAAACGGTTCGATCTCGTCCTCGTCTAACGGCCGGTTTCCGGGCGGGAGCTTGTTGCGCCTTCAGGATCAGGTTTTCACGGACGATTTCCCGGTCTGTTTCGCTTTCGATTTTCTGAAAGCCGGGAATCCCATCCAGTTTCAGTTCCGGATGGGTCGCCCGGTAGTTTCCCCGTGCGATCAGGCCGCAGGAGACGAGCCCGATTCCCTCCCACGGAATAGAAGAAGGATCTGAGGATCCCATGGTGCGATATTCAAAAGAGAGGTCGTCTCTTTGGATCCGGGAGACTCTCAAGGGAGTGGGGAGATCAGGAATTTGATCCTGCGCGATTCGTTTTGCGGCGATTCCATCCGCATTCAATTGATGCAGGATCGTGTCCGCCGCTTTCTCCTCTATGTTTTCGAGGAAGATCCCACGCCCTTTTCGAATGAGAAGTCGAGCCTCTACGGCTGGAATGGCGAGAGTCTTTTCAATGAGCTCCCCGTATTTTCTGGCCGGAAGAATCCTGTCGTCTATGAGCAGAAGGGTAAACATCTCTTTCCACTATACCACGCGAATTCGGAAGAGAGCTAATGGACTGTCATTGCGATGCGGAAATCGGCGGTCCCTTTTTTTAGAGGAACAAGGGTGACCGTTCCGGGGACGGCTCCGAGTGCGAGGTACGAGATCGAAATATGAAAAACGACCTCACCCCTTTCTTCTACTTGGAAGGGGATGGTGAACTCCTGCCGGTCTTCAATTTCGGGATAGAGAAGTTCTGTCTTTTCTATCGTGATGCCGGAAGGAGGACTGATATCGATGGCATAGTTTGCCACCGGTCCGGCATCTCTTTCAGAAGCGGCAAGCGTGACCCCTTCCTTCGGATCGAGAACGATCTGTATCGTTCCTTTTTCAGGACCATCCGGTTTGATCGTTACCTGGAACGTGGCGAAGCGACTATTCCGGTGACGTTGGACCGCTACGACAATTGGCTCCCGTTTTTTTAGAACCGTTTTCAGTCCGTATCCAGCTGTTGCGAGGAGTGCGACTCCGAGGATCCCCCAGAGGATCTTTTTTGGAAACCGGGGCCATCGAATCGGGGCTTTTCCTTCCCGAAGTTTTTCGGCCATTTCTGCCACTTTATCAGCGTTGGCAGGTCTTTCGGAGGCTCGCTTCTCCATGAGGGAGAGAATCAACTCATTCAACCCGGGCTGAATCCCCCGCAAGGGAACGGGTGGTTCATCGATATGCATTCGTAGAACGGCAACCGGGGTACCTCCGCGAAAGGGGGGCGTTCCTGTCAGTGCCGCATAGATGGTGGATCCGAGTGCATAGAGATCCGATTTTTCGGTTACTTCTTTTCCACAGCCATGTTCGGGGCTCATGAAATTCGGGGTTCCAAGAATTTCTCCTGTGCGGGTAATGTCGGAGAGGCGGTCATGTGCGATACCGAAATCGAGAATCTTGGTCGTTCCATCCGCGCAGAGAAAAATATTCGCCGGCTTGATATCCCTATGAACCAGTCCCTGTGCGTGTGCGACGGCGA
>CAYRLD010000267.1:2747-4080 GCA_964424925.1 uncultured Planctomycetales bacterium | reverse complement strand
GGTTCATTCTAGAAAACTAATTCCACAGGACCAAGGGTGTTAGCTTTGAGAAAGAAGTTTCTAGTTGCAGATCTCGCAGGTAATGACGCGGGCGCGCCGTTGACGGTTGTACTCTTCGAGGGTGCGGTCCCGGTATTGGTCGTGCGTTTCGTTGTGGGTAGGTTTTTGTGTGCGGCCCCTGAGAAGCGATTTCAAGATTGCGTGATAGAGGAAGACGCCCAGGATGAGGAAGGGAAGGGTAATAAGCCCGCGGGTGATGCGCCACAATCCCCAGGGGGCGGGGTTGAAGATCCCCAGGGGCAGAAGCATCACGCACTCTCCTTTCATGGCGCTCCAGGAGGTGCATCGGTCCCAATGAGCCGCACAGAGTGCGCCGTCATTCCTCTGAGGGAGGATCGAAACCCAATCGTCGCTTGAGAAGTCGAACCCGGCACCGGAGGCGACCGCGAAGAACGTTGCTTCCGAGTCGACCGGTTTGAGTTTTTCCTGCAGGACTTCGTTATTCTGGACGTTCGCCAGAAACGCCTTTGCCGATTCTACCGACACCGCCATCCTCCTTCGTTTCACTTTGGATAAAGGACTTCCTTGCGACTCTCTGTGCAGAAAAGGAGGGGGGGATTACGGATTGTTTTTTATTCAGAAACCCTGTTTTGGCGGTAGAAGCACCCCCCTGGATTCGGGATGTGCGGCTTACTCTGCTTTCTCGAGTGTGTTCTTGAGAAGCCGTTCTATGATGGAGCGATTTCCTTCCTTTTTGCAGAGTCGGAAGGCTTCCCGGAGATCCGCGACCGCTTCCTTGTATCGCTTTTCCTTCGCAAACGCCTCTCCCCGGTACCAATATGCGAAATAGGCCTCGGGAGGTGGGTTGAGCTCGAGGGCGCGGGTGCAATCGGCAATGGCCTCCTGGTGCTCTCCATTCTGCAGGCGCGCATATCCCCGCTTTACCCATGCGAGAGTACACTTTGGATCCACCTCGATCGCCTTGTCATAGTCTTTGAGCGCCCCTTCCATATCAAGGTCTCCCTCGTATCGTACCAGCCCGCGATAATAGTAGGCGAGGGCGATTTGCGACGGAGATCTCTCCCCATTCATTTCAATCGTCCTGGTGAAGTCTGCCTTTGCTCCATCCGAATCTCCAAGACGATGGCGTATCCAACCTCGGTTAAGCCAGGCATCCACATATTTCGGATCGAGCTCAAGTGCTTTTGTGTAATCTTTCATCGCCAGGTCGAGGACGTCCTTTTGAGTATGGACGACTCCGCGAGCGAAATAGGCTCGTGCGTGCTCCGGATCCGATTCGATGACACGGCTGAAGTCCTCGATCGCCCCGGGG
>CAYRLD010000267.1:0-2647 GCA_964424925.1 uncultured Planctomycetales bacterium | reverse complement strand
TGCGTGCTCCGGATCCGATTCGATGACACGGCTGAAGTCCTCGATCGCCCCGGGGTGGTCGCCCTCGGCGGCCTTTTCGATTCCGCTGTTGTAGAGAGAAGAGATTTTCATCGACTGAATCGCCCTCACCGTTCCCCATCCGGCCAGGCCGATGATGACCATTAGCAGAATCGGAAAAATCACCTTTCTCTTGCTGGGGTTCCTTTTGTCATCCCTGTTTTCCGATGTCTCTGTCATTGCACACTCTCCTGACAAATATCCAGACTGATTCGACCGATAAGTTTATTCTTAAACGAAGTCATGTTTCCCACAAGTATCTATGTGCGAAAATACGAAAATAGAGAGGTAGATTATGGAATTCTGTACGGGGGGTAGGGCTCTTTTCGTTAGTCCCCCTTTTTGCCGAGGGTTGTTGCGGTTTCCAGATAAGACCAGTCTGTGGCGGTTAACTGGTTCACTTTCATCCGTGCCAGTCTCCGTGTGACCAGTTTCAGCTGGGCTCCTTTTGCCTTCTTCATCGTCTCTTTTGTCATGATCTTTTTCATCGCAGTCTCCTTCGCGTCACGGCATATATAATGGTTGTTAATGCATATGCTATGACGAGCGTGGGGGGAGGCTGTTACCGGAAATATTTATTTTATTGTGGTGGGCGGCTCTCGTGGCGAACGATACCACCACGAACCCTTGCTCCATCCAGGGGGAAAGCTATTGTTGAGGGTGGAATGGACGACAACACCGACTATCCACAAGCGATCAGACTCATCGCATCGGACATCGAAGGGTTGAAAAGCTCGTATCCCCAACTGGCTGACTTTTCCGCGGAGGGTCACTGCGACGTGGCCGGCCTGGTGATCGACTATGGCTACAAGACCCATCGTGCCGAGGGTCGTCCTGGCTGGGCAGGGGGCGTGCCCAATCCCGACAATGAGGGAGTCTGGTTCCGAATTGACTTTCACGATCCCGACTCTATGGAGCAGATTCACACCCAGCCGCTCACGGAGGATCTCCGCTACCGGGACAAGAAGGTGAGCTTTCTTATCCTGCAGGGATCGGATACGGACGATCTTAGTCAACCCCTTGGCGCAATCCTGGAAAAACGGGGTATTCGGCCGAATCGTTGAGGCTCATAAGGAGTGTTCATTACCGCGCGATCTTCTTCACGTGGCGGTTGGCGGTCTTCGCGGCGAATTCGGCGACCATCTCCTTGAGGCTCGGGGGGGCGAGGACCTTCGCGTTGGGGGAGTGGTAGAGCACCCAGCGCGCCACTTCGGGCAACCCCTGCACCTCCATATGGAGGATCGTCTTCTTTCCCTTCTGTTCGAGCCGTTGGGTGGGGTGCCACTCCTTCTCCCGAATGACCCGGGCGGCCTCTTCCTGGAATTCGATTCGGACCGGTGTGAGATCCCCTTCGGAATACATCCCGAAGCTGCGCCCGATATAATCTTCCGGGTCGAACTGGTCGGGGCGCTCGAAGGCGTCTTCGAGAATCCGGATCGAATGGAACCGGTCGACCCGGAGGGTTCGAATCGATTCGCGCTTCTCACTGAATCCGATCGTATAGAGCTCGCCTCCGTAATACGCCATGCAGTACGGATGGAAAAGATAGCTCTTTCCCTTTTCGTTCGTCCCGGCGAGGTAGGCGACCTGGACTTTCTTTCTGCCGAGGCACGCTTGCGACAGGGTCGAAACGGTCTCGGCATGCTTCTTGTAATTTTTCAGCCCCGGAATCTTTGCCAGGTGCGTGAAGAGAAGGTCGCCAAAGTATTCCCTCTCCCGGTCGGTGAAGGTCGCTTCGATCTTACTCAGAACCGATTCGAGTCCGTTTCTGAGAGGTGTCCCCCGAAGCGGCTGGAGCAGATTCATGCAGAAGTAGAGGGAGAGAAGTTCCTGTTCGTTGTACGGCTTGTCGAGCGACTTGCGTAACCCTTCGGGGAAGCTCCACTTCTTCGCTTCGCCCCCTCCGCCTCCGCGTTTCTCAAACCGGTAGCCCGCCTCTTCGATCAGTTCGAGGTCACGGTAGAGCGTTCGCCGGGTCACCTCCATCTCGCGACAGAGTTCCGGGATCGTCATCCCCGAACGGGAATGTTGAAAGAGTTGCAGAAGCTTTAAGATCCGTCGAAGTTGGTTTCCCCGCTCTTTCTGAGCCATCCATCCCTCTCCTCATAAGTGTCACTATAGGTCACATCATATTACGGGCGGGGGAGCGCTTTCTCAAGGGAAAGGTTTCTTACCGACTGCGAAGGATCTCTTTTTCGGTCAGCTTCAGTTCGCCCATGCGCGGAGAGATTTCTTTCCAGAACCGTTTCGCATCGTTGCCGTATCCGGCGGTCGGGCGGAGGTTCTCGACCTTCTCTTCCCAATACCGGTTGAAGAGTTGCATCGAGGTCTCCCTCAGATATTTGGCGATGATCGAAGCGAGCGCAATGAAGAAAGAGCGATCCTCTCCGTCGCGGAGGTAACAGAGGGAGGATTCGCCGAGCGTGTACTCGGACCAGGCCGCCTCTTCCCGAATGATCTTCGCCTCGCCCAACTGTTGGGTGATCTGGGGAAGATAGTAGCGGCGGCCTCCCTGCTTCCCGATATGGAAGGTCGTTGAGCGGTTCTCTTTCTCGAGTTCCATCACGAGCGCCGATGGAACGTTATCGAG
>CAYRLD010000266.1:0-4096 GCA_964424925.1 uncultured Planctomycetales bacterium | reverse complement strand
GTTCACGAGATACCCGGTTCATAAAGAAGAAGAGGGCTAAAAGAAACGCTGGGATCGGTGGGAGTAAAATTGCCAAAAGCCGGATTCGTTTTTGAATATTCCGAATCTCGGTCTCCATTCCTTCTTTGGCTTTCGATATCGATTCGTCTTTCTCTTCGGATATTCGTACCTTTTCGGCATCAAACAACCGTTGGGCCACGGTAATCACATCATTCTTGAGGATGTTTTTGGTTTGTTCATCCAAATCCGTTCTGTTTTCGATGGCGGCCACTTTGGCTTGAAGTTTCGTTTTTGCTTTCTCTAATTGTGTCTTCGCCTTTTCTTCCGCTGCATTTACTTGGGTGAGTCTTTCTTTTTCAAACTCTTTGGTTTGATTCGCGATGCGATCGAGTGTTCTGTGTAGGGGTCTTCGCTTTCTCAGTTCGATGATCGATTCGTCCCCTGCCAAGGAATCGATACAATTCAGCGCGAAGGTAACATTGTCGATTTCCAAATCTTCATACTGTTCTCGACGAATCTGAAAAAACATATTGGAGATGAGGTCGACATCCGCAACCGCAATGACATTCACTTTTTCTGTCGGGTCCCCTTCTTTCTCTCCGGGGATCTCCCCACTCACCCTTGCGGCTAATACATAATCTTGCGCACTTGCTGGGCCTCTCCACCCACTGTTATTGAGAATATGGGAACCCGATTGGGTTGCGGATCGAATGATCGGTTGAAAGGTGAGCCCCGGTTCTTGTCGTGAAGTGAGGCGTCCAGAGAAAAGAAAGATCATTTCTTGAAGCCCAGAGGTAACCGGTTCCGTCACTTCAAAAACAGAGTTTTCTTTTTTCCGGTTTTCTTCCTTATTGATCCCCTCGGCAACGAAAAGGACCTCTTGCTGTACTTTGATTTTTGGGTGCGGATTGTAGGATTGCCAGATCAATTCTTTCCCAACAAAGTTTACTCCGGCCGCTTTTAATATCGTTTGCAGGTTTCCTTTTTTTGGAGGGGCTTGTCGTGCCATGGGAGATTTTGGTTTCGGCATCCAGGGGGCAAGGGTGGGTTGACCTCTGCGGTCATTGCTAAAAATAGGATAAGGGTCAAAAAGGAGGAAGACAGGTTTGCCCGTCCGGATATACGCCGCCAATCGGTCCATCTCTGGCTGGAGAAGACTCGAGGGAAGAGGGACCAAAAGCACGTTGAGATCTTCTGGATAATCCGAAGTGGTCGCAACCTGGATCACTTCGTATTGACGTTCTAATTCTGTGACAATCATCCAAGGGGGATCTTTCCGGAATTCGCCTCTTTGGATGGCCGCCATATCGAATCCACCCGATAGCTTTGCATCGGTTCCCAGAATCCCGACTTTTCTCCGGTTCTGTTGCGTCACCGCACCGATGGAACTTGTTAGTTCGTATTCTACGGAGAGCCCTTTAAAGAAGAAGGGAACAACAACCTCCTCTTCCCCGCTGATAAAGGCGGCCCCGAGCCAGACTTGATGGACTGCGTTGTCATCAACACTGAAGATGGACCGGGGAAGAATTCCGTACTCTTTCGCTTTGTTCGCTTCCGGGGTGTACTCCTCTGTTTCGTTCAACTCAACGACAATTTTTCCTCCCCCGAGGGATTCAAATTCCTGAAGTAAGTCTAGAAGGGTAATGCGTGTTTGAACGTAGTCTTTGGGGACTTCCGGACTGATGTACGCTCGAAGAAAGACGGGGCGATCCGAGGGAATATTTTCGAGCAGCTCTTTCGATTCCGAAGAAATGGAATGGATTTTCTCGGCCGTAACGTCTCCTTGAACTTTTGTCCGGGCGACAAAAACGTTTAAGGTAATGAGCGCTACGAGGGTAAATCCTAATTGAGCCCAATGGTGGTACCGGACCGGATCGGAAAGCCCTTTTAATCGTCGTAGTGAAACGAGGCGAAGATTTTCCAGAAGTCCAAGGATGATGAGGCAGAAGAAATAGAACAACGCACTGAAGGTAACTCTTCCGGATACGAGGTCTTGAAAGTGTGGCCAAATCCCAAGCGATTCGAGGAATCGTTCCGCACGATCGGGGAGAATGACCGCCCCTTTCTCAATAAATACGAAGAGGGCGCAGAAAAGAGCTCCCAGAATAAAACCAATCGTGGGTGATTGGGAACGGGCCGACCCCACCATACCGATGGCGAGAAGGGCTGCTCCAAGAAGCCAGTACCCCAGCCAGGAGGAAAACATTAACCCCATATCAGGGCGTCCAAGCCAAAGAAGTACGCCTACATAACTGAGCGAAAAGGCGAGGGAAACGGTATAGATCCCAAGAGCTGCAAGGTATTTTCCGATGATAATTTCTAGATCAGATCCAGGCAGTGTGAAAAGGAGTTCATCTGTCCCTTGCCGCCTTTCGTCTGACCAGAGGCTCATGGTTACCGCTGGGACAAAGAAGAGAAGCAAGTACGGGAACCATTCGTTGAGAGTATCGAGGTTGGCTAAGTTCCTCCGGAAGAACTCTTCTTGGAAAAAAGCCGCAATGCCCCCGAGAAGGACAAATACCGTGATAAAGATATATCCCGTTGGATTTCGAAAATAGCCAATAAAGTTTCTTTTGAAGATCGCAGAGATCATTCTTTGGGTTCCTCTACCGTTTCCAGAGCCCCAGTGAGATGGTGGAAGAAATGTTCTCTTCCATTTCCATCGATATTCATTTCGCTCGGTTTTCCATCAAAAACGATCTTGCCTTCGTGGATAAAAATCACTCGATCCGCAACCGCATCAACTTCTTGGAGAATATGCGTCGAGAGCAGAACCGTCTTTGTCTTTCCAAGGTCTCGGATAATCGCCCGTACATCTCGAATTTGGTTTGGATCTAGGCCTGCCGTCGGTTCATCCATAATCAGGACTTCCGGTTCGTGAAGCAGGACTTGCGCCATTCCGACACGTTGGCGATATCCTTTGGACAGTTTATGAATCGGTTTATGAAGAACCTGTGTTATTCCAAACTGTTCGGAGACCTCTTCAATCCGTTTTGCCTGTTTTTCGCCATTCATTCCTCTTGCTTCTGCGAAAAAGGAAAGAAGGCTCGCTGGGGTCATATCAAGATAGAGCGGGCCATTTTCAGGGAGGTATCCAATTTTTTCGGCCGCGAGTCTTCTTTGATTCGATAGGTCAAATCCAGCGATTCGTACTTTCCCGGAAGTCGGAGCAAGGTATCCGGTGAGGATTTTCATGGTGGTCGACTTCCCCGCACCGTTGGGGCCGAGAAAGGCGGCCACTTGTCCGCGAGGGACCGAGAAGGTTACGTTTTGGATCGCGGAAAAGCTGCCGTAATGTTTGGTGAGGCCGTCAGCCTCGATCATGAACTTCGTTGTTTCCATGAGAAGCGCTTACTCGTCAGAGTCTCCTGCAGGAGCGTCATTTCCAGCGGATTCATTTGCCGCGTCTTCTGCCGCTTCTGCAGCATCTTCTTCGGCCGCTTCTTTCGCCGCGGCGGCATCCTCTTTCTTCTTCTTTGCACGAGCGGCCCGTTCCGCCTTTTTGCGGGCCTTTTCGTCATCTACTTTTTGTGTAAATTCCTCGAAGGCGAGGTCTCTCCCCTCATCGGTGTCGGCATATTCAATGACGGTCTCGTCTAGGTCTACCGGAATCATAAACCACCCTTGTTTCGAATTGTAGGTGGTTTTGTGGATTCGTGTTCCGTCTTTATAGACAAACAGTTCGTCGTCTTCTTTGGTCCAATCTTTGGGAAGTTTTACGCTCATAGTCAATCCTCTCTTACCTCTTAATTTTGAGCCAATATAGCGATTATGGTCGGTTTTACAAGGAAATCACATGGGGGGGCGTAGAGTTGGCCGCCTTTTTTTCCAGAACCATTTCCACAGAATAAGTCCCCCAATGAGGCAGGTAAGGAGAGTAAGTGAGGCGGCCCATTTTGCGGGGGTGTTTTTTTCGACAATCGCCAGTTGTAATGATCCAAAAGCGAGTGCGAGAAGAATAATCAAAGAGACCGCCAAACCGATGGCAATTCGAAATCGGTTTGCAATCGCACGAACCGGATCGGCCGGTTCTGTCATCCGTAGTTTTCGAAAGGAGTTAAGCGACCAGTATCCGGCCGTTACCCATCCGATTATC
>CAYRLD010000265.1:0-4096 GCA_964424925.1 uncultured Planctomycetales bacterium | reverse complement strand
GGTTCCGGCTACGGAGACTTTTCCGGCGGACTATATTGTGTCCCGAACCGAATCGAGTCTGAAAAATCTGGGGCTCGATCGGATCGATATTCAACAGCTTCATGTCTGGAGTGATCAATGGGTGGGGCAGGGGGATTGGGTTGAGGCGATCGAAAAACTGAAGCGGGAGGGAAAGATCCGTTTTTTCGGGATCTCTATAAATGACCATCAACCGGAAAATGCGATTCAACTTGTGGAAAGTGGATTGGTCGATACCGTGCAGGTGATCTATAACATTTTTGATCAGACCCCAGAGGAACGTCTTTTTGAGGCGGTTCAAAAACATAACGTGGGTGTGATCGTTCGGGTTCCCTTTGATGAAGGGGGTTTGACCGGGAAGATCACCCCGCAAACTACTTTTCCGGAAGGGGACTTTCGCAATCGGTATTTCCGGGGGGATCGACCGAGTCAGGTATTCGAGCGGGTAAATGCGATCCAAGAAGATCTCGGAATCAAATCAGAAGAGGTGGCCGAGACCGCATTACGATTCGTTTTGAATCACCCAGCGGTATCGACCGTGATTCCGGGAATGCGCAGTGTTGATCATGCGGAGAAGAACTGTCGTGTGAGCGACGGAAAAGGGCTTTCAACTTCTTCGGTTGAGAAACTTCGCGCACACCGGTGGGACCGAAATTTTTACACCCTGTAACTCGATTACCCTTTTGGAAGTTTCTTGTACCGAATTCGACGGGGTTGGTTCGCGTCTTGCCCCAACTCTTTTTGCCTCATCGCCCGGTACGATTCATAATTCCCCTCGAAGTAGCGCACCTTTCCTTCTCCCTCAAAAGCGAGAATGTGGGTTGCGATTCGATCGAGGAACCAGCGATCGTGAGAGACGACGAGGGCGCATCCGTTGAAAGAGAGGAGGGCGTCCTCCAATACCCGGAGGGTATCGACATCAAGGTCATTGGACGGTTCATCGAGAAGAAGAAGGTTTCCGCCTCGACGAAGGAGTTTCGCCATCTGAACTCGATTGCGTTGTCCGCCGGAGATTTCGCTCATTTTCTTCTGCTGGTCGGATCCGCGGAAATTAAAGCGGCTGACATACGCTCGACCGTTGAGTCGCTTTGATCCGAAGGTGATCTCTTCGTCTCCTTCTGTGATCTCTTCGTAGACGGTCCGATCATCGGACAGCGTTTCCCGGATCTGATCGACGTACGAAAGAACGACCGTCTCCCCTAGCTCAATCGATCCCGCATCCGGCTTTTCTTCCCCAACAATCATTCGAAAGAGGGTTGTTTTCCCGGCGCCGTTGGGACCGACGACTCCGATAATTCCCCCTGGAGGGAGGCGAAGATTGAGGTCGTCGATCAGAATATTGTCGTCGAATCCTTTGCGTACCCCTTCGATCTCGAGAACTTTGTTTCCGAGTCGGGGGCCGGGTGGAATCTGAAGTTCAATTGTCTCTTCCCGCAGTTCCATCGCGTCATTGGCGAGTTGTTCATAGGCAGAGATGCGGGCTTTCGGTTTTGCCATCCGTCCCTGGGGGGACATCCGGATCCAGTCGAGTTCTCGTTGCAAGGTTTTCTGGCGGGCGGCTCGCGCTTTTCCTTCCTGGGCGATTCTTTTCTCTTTCTGTTCCAGCCACGAGCTGTAATTTCCTTCCCACGGAATCCCTTTGCCTTGATCGAGTTCGAGGATCCACCCCGCTACGTTATCGAGAAAGTAGCGATCATGTGTCACCGCCAAAACGGTTCCAGGGAAATCTTCGAGGTATCTTTCGAGCCAGGCGACGCTCGCCGCATCCAAGTGGTTGGTCGGCTCGTCGAGGAGAAGGAGGTCCGGATTGGAAAGGAGGGTTTTACAGAGAGCAACGCGACGCCGTTCTCCTCCGGATAAATGTTTTATAGGAGCATCCCACGGAGGAAGTTGAAGGGAATCGGCCGCCATCTCGAGGTGCCGATCCGTCTCCCACGCATTTGCCGCATCGATCTTTTCTTGCAACTCTCCCATCTGGTCGAGAGCTGCCTGCATCTCATCGGCATCGAGTTCTTCTTCCAGTTTCGCGCTAATCTTTTCGTACTCTTCGACCATGGCGATCTGGTCTGCGACCCCTTCCTGCACAATCTCGCGAATGCTTTTGGATTCATCCAGTTGGGGTTCTTGCGGAACGTATCCGATTTTTGTTCCCGGATGTCGATGGAGCGTTCCATCGAAATCGTTATCTTCACCCGCCATGATTCTCAGAAGGGTCGATTTTCCCGCTCCGTTTCCACCTAGAACACCGATCTTCGCCCCGTAATAATAGGAGAGAGTGATGTCTTCGATGATCGTCTTTTCTTTGTAGGCCTTGTTGAGGCCTTGGATCTGCATAATAAAGTGGCTCATAGGATCCCTGTTCTAACACCAAAATTGGGAATGTCAAAATAGTTGTGGAAGAGGGAGATCGATTCGGGTATTTGATTGACCCGTCTGGTAGGATAAGATCTGGAACGTGTAAGGTGGTGAAATGAAAATTCGCGGAAGAAATCTGGATTGGACCAATACTCTTTTTCTCCTTGTTGTGCATCTCGTGGCGGTGATCGGGACGATTCTATATACCGTTCTGCATGGCTGGACGTGGGTCGCGGCCGGCATCGGGGTTTCCTGGTTTGTCATGACCGGATTAAGCATTACAGCCGGTTACCATCGACTCTTTTCACATGGAACGTACCGGGCACATCCCCTTCTCCGGGCTTTTTACCTGATTTTCGGAGCCGCGGCTTTCCAACAGGATGCCTTGAAATGGTCGTCAGGCCATCGGCGACACCATGCCTATGTCGATGAGGAGGCCGATCCGTACAGTATTCGGAAGGGATTCTGGTGGGCGCATGTGCTCTGGATCCTTGTTCGAGAGCCCAAAAACCAGCCAGGGGGAAAGATCGGAGATCTCCAGCGGGATCCCCTGATGAGAATTCAGAAGGAATGGTATATCCCTCTCGGTGTTTTTACCTCGTTTACCCTGCCGGCTTTCGTGGGAGCCCTTCTTGGGGATATGTGGGGGGGGCTAATCATCGGCGGTTTCTTCCGGTTGGTGTTCACCTATCACATGACCTGGTCGATCAATTCCGTCGCACACACGCTGGGAAAACAGCCGTATGATGATTCCGATTCTTCCCGGGACAGCAGCATCACCGCCTTGTTATCGCTGGGCGAGGGATACCATAACTACCATCACACCTTTCCGATCGATTATCGAAATGGAATTCGGGCTTGGCATTTCGATCCATCAAAGTGGTGGATTCGCCTGATGAGCTATATTGGGGTGACGAAGGATCTGGTCCGGGTTCCCCAAGATACGATTGTAAAG
This sequence comes from uncultured Planctomycetales bacterium, assembly GCA_964424925.1. GTDB lineage: Bacteria > Planctomycetota > MHYJ01 > MHYJ01 > JACPRB01 > CAYRLD01. Next base: position 768 of record CAYRLD010000265.1, on the reverse strand, counting down.
GCTCGTGTTCGGATGCAGGCTCTCCAGGCAGAGTCTTGGTTGGTCGATCAACCACGATTGGCGGAACATCTTCAAGCGGCGCGCCTTCGACTCGAGCAGTTAGTGGAAGAGTGGGGGGACCTCAAAGAGCAATTGACCGAACTGAAAAGCCGAACGAGATCACGATCTCAAGAGGCGGTCCAGAATCTTCGAAAAGAGGTTAAGGAGGCTCGATCTCGCTATAGGGCTGCCTATCGCGAATGGATTTGGAGCCTTCAGAATCCTCATCTCATTACCCTTCCGGCCTAAGAAGCAACAGGCAAAAAAAAAGCTGCAGTCCTTTTCCGAAGAAAAGAACTGCAGCCAGAATGTCTCCGCGGTAGGGTCGAGTGCGATTTCGGGAATTTATCCGGGTCGTCGCGATCCTACTTAGGAAGTGCTTCAGCGAAACAGCGGATTAGCGCTGCTGACTGAAACAGTCGCTGCAGTAGACCGGACGGTCACCGCGCGGCTTGAAGGGGACCTGAGTCTCCTGTCCGCACTGTGCACACGTTGCCGGATGCATTTCGCGACGGCCACCGCCGCCACCACCACCGTAGCCCCCGCCACCGCCACCGCCGCCGCGGGCGGCTTTCTTGGCAGCGCGACATGGCGCGCAACGCTTGGGTTCGTTGGTGAAACCGAGTTGGTTGTGGCGTTCCTGCTCTGCGCCCGAGAAAACGAAACTAGTGCCACATTCGACGCAGGTCAGATCTTTGTCCGTGAATTCCATATGCTCCCTGCTCTGGG